>DASXJV010000117.1:0-35145 GCA_036497205.1 Bradyrhizobium sp. | reverse complement strand
GCCGCGATCAGGACCGTGCCCGGTGTGGTCGATGTCGAACGGCTGCGGGTGCGGATGGTCGGCTCGACACACTTCATTGACGCCATCGTGCAGGTGCCGCGCACCTATCCCATCGACCGCGTCGATGAGATCAAACGAAGGGCGCAGGAAGCGGTCGCAAAAGCACTCGACGATGCCGACCTGACGTTCACAGCGGTGCCGGTCGCGCGCGACAACGAGAGCGTGCGCGAACGCATCATGGTGATCGCGCGAAATTCCGGTCTCGCCGTCCATCACGTCACCGTGCACGATCTCGGCGGCAAGCTCACCGTCAGCATCGACCTCGAAGTCGACGGCGAAATGGCGCTTAACGAGGCTCATGACATCGCCCACGAGCTGGAGCGGCACATCCGCGAGGAATTCGGCGAGGACGTCGAAGTCGACACGCATATCGAGCCGTTGGAGCCGGAATTGCCGCTAGGCGCCGATGCCGCGCCCGACCGCGTCGAAGCCATCAAGACTGCGCTGTCGCGCTTTGCCGCCGATAGCGCGATCCACGACATCCATAGCGTGCGGGTGCGCAATACCTACGCCGGCGAAATCGTGAACTTCCATTGCCGCGCCGCGCCGTCGATGAGCGTGATCAAGGTTCACGAGAACGTCGACGAGATCGAGCGCGCGTTGCGCCGCGCGTTTCCGACCGTGAAACGCGTCATCAGCCACGCAGAGCCGCCGGACGCATAGCGGAATCTGAAATGCTTGGTGCGTTCCTGTTTCGGACTCACATTGCAGGTGTTTTTGCGGGCATTTCGGAATCCCCATTTTGCGTGGACAACATTTATTTGCATTAACGAATTGTTGACTCTCGACAGCACGCCAAAACTGGATTCAAATCGCTGTGATTCGGAAGCGACTGGGGTTCTTCCGAACAGGGTGCAAACAGATTTCCGAGGGGGCTAAATACATGGCGCGCGCACACGCGGCGAGCGCGTGCGTCCAATCCGATTCGATCAAGGGATTGGCGCAATCGATCGCGAAACCGGCCTATCATAGGCTGTTGATAGCGGAGCCTGCGCTTCGCCGTGCCGTACCCACCCTGATTATTGCCTTCCTGATCACCATTTGCCTTGGCGCGTTCGTACAGGTGGTGGATCAGAACCGGCAAAAGCGCGCGTCAATCAAGCGCGACCTGGGAGCCGTCGCCGATTTTCTTGCCGAGCGTCTCGACCGCATCGCTTCCGTCCGCCAGGATCGCGCCGCAACATTCGAGCGTCTGCAGCTCCTGCTGCCCGGCCTTATTCCGTCGTGGGGCGTTGCGCCCGGCCGACACGTCCTTGTCATCGGCGCAGACCAGCGCGTTCTCGCCCGCGTCCCGGTCGAAGCTGCGTTTGGTGACACCAGCCGCATTCTCGACGTCATCAGTGCGGCGCTGCCGCTGACCGCACCGGGGCAGCAACCCGGCGTGACCGACATCACCTTGCCGAACGGCAGCGGCGCGCTGGCTATTCAGCGCGTCGTCAAATCGCTGCCCGGTCAGGTCATCATCATCCAGGAGAAGGTCGACTCGCTTTGGCAGTCGGACGCGGCCTTGTCGGTGACGCTTTCGGCCACCACCGGCTTTGTGGTGCTGATCCTGGGCTTTGCATTCCACTGGCAATCGACCCGCGCGCGCGAAGGCGATCTCATCAATGACGCCGTGCGTGGCCGTATCGACACCGCGCTCAATCGCGGACGCTGCGGATTGTGGGATTGGGACTTGTCCCGCGGCAGAATCTTCTGGTCGCAATCAATGTTCACGATGCTGGGCCTCGACACCCGCAGCGACCTGCTGACTTTCGGCGAGGTCAATGCGCTGGTGAAATCCGATGACATCGACCTGTTCGCGATCGCCGACCAGCTCATTTCCTCGAAGATCGACCATATCGATCAGACCTTCCGCATGCAGCACACCGACGGCCACTGGATCTGGCTGCGTGTCCGCTGCGAGCTCAGCCAGGGCGCGGCCGATGCAGGCATCCACCTGATCGGCATCGCCGTCGACATCACCGAGCAAAAGAGCCTCGCCGAGAAGACGGTGGAGGCCGACTTGCGGCTGCGCGACGCGATCGAGACCATCCCGGAAGCCTTCGTGCTGTGGGATGCGGGCGATCGCCTGGTGCTCTGCAACTCGCATTTCCAGCGACTGCACAAGCTGCCGGATTCAGCGGTCACGCCGGGCACATCCTATGAAACCGTGATCGAAGTCGGCAGCATGCCGGAGGTCCGCACCCGGCTGCACGAAACCGGCACCCAGGCGCCGGGCGCACGCACCTTCGAGGCGCAACTCGATGACGGCAGTTGGCTACATATCAGCGAGCGTCGCACCAAGGATGGCGGCTACGTCTCGGTCGGAACCGACATCACCCGCATCAAGGAGCACGAACAGAAGCTGGTCGACAACGACCTGCGCCTCCGCGCCACCGTCATCGACCTGAAACGCTCGCAGACCGCGCTTGAACAGCAAGCCCTCGAACTCGCCGACCTCGCCGAAAAATATTCCAAAGAAAAAACCCGCGCCGAGGAAGCCAACCAGACCAAATCCAAATTCCTTGCCAATATGAGTCACGAGCTGCGCACGCCGCTCAATGCCATCATTGGGTTTTCCGAGATCATGGAAAGCGGCATGTTCGGAACGCTCGGTTCGGAAAAATATCAGGAATACTGTCATGACATCCTCACCAGCGGCCACTATCTGCTCGAAGTGATCAACGACATCCTGGATATGTCGAAGATCGAAGCCGGCCGGATGAAGCTCGACATGGAGCATCTCGATCTGTCCAAGACGCTGGCGGAATCGCTGCGCGTGGTATCCGGTCGCGCCGACGACAAGAATCTGGTGCTCGACGCGGATATCGAGGGAACCATCTCGGTGGTGGCGGATCGCCGCGCCATCAAGCAGATCATCGTCAACCTGCTGTCCAACGCGGTGAAATTCACGCCCGATGGCGGCAAGGTGGTGGTCCGCAGCCGGTTGCTCAGCGATTCAATCGTTCTGATGATTGCCGACACCGGCATCGGGATCGCGCCGCATTCGCTGCAGCGGCTGGGCAGACCGTTCGAGCAGGTCGAGAGCCAGCTCACCAAGACCTATCACGGCTCGGGCCTTGGACTGGCTATCGCGCGATCGCTGACCAACCTGCATGGCGGATCGATGCGGCTGCGCTCGAAGCTCGGCACCGGCACCGTCGTCTGCGTGTCGCTGCCGCGCGACGCGCGGAAGATCAGAGCGAAGATTTCCGTCGCCGCCTAATTCCGGCCCTCGACAAGATCGCGAAAAACCCGGCGCACTTCGCTCTGGGTCTCCTTGACCCGCGCCTCGAGCGACGAAAAATCCGGCGCGTCACCGGCTCGCGCCATGACGCGCAAAAGATCTTCGCCTGACGTTTCCGGCTTGAATCTTTCGCTGACGCAGAGCCGCAGAATTTGCGTCAGGTCATGATAAAGCCGCGTCGCCGAACGCAGGACTTCAGCGGCCGATTGCGGCAGGATGCCAAGCCGCGCGGCGTTATCGAGTACATGCAGCGTGCTGACGTCGAGAATGTCCGGCTTGCTGGCGGCGTGAACAAGCTGGAGATACTGAGCGATGAAATCGATATCGACCATGCCGCCAGCGGCATATTTCAGGTCCCAAATGTCGTCTTCGCCCTTCTCCAGCGCGACGGCGCGGCGCATCTCCGCCACGTCGCTGGCGACGCTGACGGCGTCGCGCGGCCGGGTCAGCACGTCGCGGATGATTTTTTCGATCTTGCGGCGAAAGTCGGGCGAGGATGAAATCACCCGCGCGCGCGTCAGCGCCATGTGTTCCCAGGTCCAGGCCTCCCGATCCTGGTATTCGGCGAATGATTTGAGGTGCGAGGCCACTGGGCCTGCCCGCCCCGATGGGCGCAGCCGCATATCCACTTCGTAGAGCACGCCGTAGTTCGTCCGCGTCGTAAAAGCGCTGATCAGCCGCTGGGTGAAGCGCGCGAAATAGTGTGCACCGTGCAGGGATCGCGCTCCGTCCGAATCCGGGTGTTCGGGATCGAAACCATAGAGCAGGATCAGATCGAGATCGGACGAGGCGGTCATCTCGCGGCTGCCAAGTCGGCCCATCGCAACAATCGCGGTCTCCTGCCCCTTGATCCAGCCGTGCTGGGCCGCGAACCGGTCAGTCACAAGGCCATGCACGGTATGGACAATGCCCTCGGCGACGTCGGCGAATGCGACGCTGGCTTGTTGGGCGGAAACGGTGCCGGACAGGATACGTGTCCCGATCAGGAACAGGCTTTCCTGGCCGAACAAACGCAATCGATCGAGAAACTCTTCGTAGGAATTCGCATCCGCCAGCGTTGCCGCGAGGCGCGCGGATAGTTCGCGCTGGTCCGGCATCGCCCCGAAGAAACGCGGATCGATCAACCCATCCATGATCTGCGGCTGCCGCGCCAGCATATCGCCGAGGCGCGGCGCGGCGCCGAGAATCAGCGCCACCAACGCCACGAAGTCGCGATTCTGGCTGAGCAGGGAAATCAGCCGGCCGCCGCGCTGCAGCGCCTGCAGGAAGCGATCAAAGGCCGTCACCGCGCTATCGGGTTCTTCGGCATGCGCCAGGCCGACAATCAACGCGGGAACGAACTCGACAAATGCGTTCCGCGTCGATTCCATCCGGAACACACGGTAGTCGCCGACGATCCATTGCTGCACGGTCCGCGCCACCATGATGGGCTGCTTGAAGCCGAGAGTGACCAGATGTTCAAGCAGGCGCGGATCGTCCGCACCGGCGCTGTAATCCACTGCCGGTAGTTTCGCGGTACCGGTCGGATCGCCCTCGAACAGTTTGCCGTAATGCCCCTGCACGACGTTGAGATGGCCAAGCAGATCCTTTGCGAACGCCGCGCGGCTCTCGTAGCCGAAAAAACCGGCGAAGCCTTCCACCGCCTCGACATGGTCAGGCAGGGTATGGGTCTGTTCATCCGCTACCATTTGCAGCCGATGCTCGACCCGCCGCAGGAACTCATAGGCCGCGGTCAGTTCGTCGCGCGCCTCGAAGGTGATCCAGTTGCTCGTCGCCAGCACATTCAATGCTTCCAGCGTCGGCCGCGCCCGCAATTCGGGATGCCGGCCGCCGGCGATCAATTGCTGGGTCTGCACGAAAAACTCGATTTCGCGGATGCCGCCGCGGCCGATCTTGACATTGTGGCCCTCGACCGCGATCTCGCTCTGCCCACGAAAGGTCTGCATTTGCCGTTTCATGTCATGCACGTCGGCAAGTGCCGCGAAATCCAGATGCTTGCGCCAGACGAACGGCGCGATTTCCGCAATCAGCGCCTCGCCGGCCCTCGGGTCGCCGGCGCAGGGCCGCGCCTTGATCATGGCGGCGCGTTCCCAGGTCCGCCCTTCCCGCTCATAATAGTGAAGTGCTGCGGCGGTTGAGATCGCAACCGGCGTCGAGGCGGGGTCCGGCCGCAGCCGCAGATCGACACGGAACACGTAACCGTCGCCGGTACGCTGCTGCAGCAACCGTGACAGGCCCTGTGTGACGCGCACGAAGAACGGCTGCGGTTCGATATCAGGCGCAAGCGTCGGCGCGGTGGGATCGAAAAACACGATCAGGTCGATGTCGCTGGAGTAATTCAGTTCGTCCGCGCCCATTTTGCCCATGGCGAGCACGACCAGACCGCTGTTGTCCTCGGGACGGTCGAGATTTGGTGGCGATAACTTCCCTCGCGCGGCTTCCTGCCGCAGCAAATAGCGCAGCACAGCTTGCACCGAAGCGACCGCAAGATCGGTTAGCGCCGCTGTCACTCGCATCACCGGCCAGACGCCGCCGATGTCGCACAGCGCAATCAGCAGGGCTGCTTCCGATTTCAAGCGGCGGAGCAACTGCATCACATCGGCTTCGCTTGATGCAGCTGACACGTTGCGGCAGGTGTTTTCGATCAGTTGCGCCAGATAGGGCTCTGGTTCACATTCGAGCAGCCGGATCGCGCGCCCGCCATCGGCGCGAACAAGATCGAAAAGATAGGGAGAGGCTTCCGCAATGCCCAAAAGAATGGTGTTGGCGAGGGGAAATCGGGCGATGAGGTCGCCAATCGCAGCCGCCTGCTCCGGTGCGAGATCGGTCAGCCAGCCTGCCAGTCGCTGCTCGGCTTTATCGGGAGCGGACACATGCGGTCCGTCCACGAACCGCGCGGCCAGACGATGTTGGTCCGCGTTGCCCTTCGCAAATGGGATCATGCCACGTTCTGTGGCACATCAGGCGTTTGAGCCGCAAGCCTGTCACCGGCGCCCGCCAGCGCCGGGATCGCCAATGTCGCGCTAAGTCCCGGGTGAGCATCGCCGAGCCTGAGTTCACCGCCATGCAGCGTCGCCACCGCCGACGCCAGACTCAATCCAAGACCGGAGCCGGGCTGGGTGCGGCTGGCCTCGAGCCGCACAAAGCGTTCTACCGCATGTCTGCGATCGGCCTCAGGTATCCCCGGCCCGTGGTCGGTGACGCTAAGCAGCACCTGATCGCCGTCGCGACGCGCCTCGATCAGAATCTCTCTTCCGTTAGAGCCGGCCACCGCGCCAGCGCTGAGCGGCTGCGCGGCCGGGACGGGCTTGCCGTATTTGATCGCATTCTCGACGAGATTGGCCAGCGCCTGGCTGATCAATTCGCGGTTGCCGTGAAGGGGTGTCGGCACAGTCTTGACGCGCAAAGTCATCCCGTCGTCTTCCGCAAGCGGTTCGTAGAGTTCGTGAATGCCGTTGGCCACTTCGCCGGCGTCAAAGTCGTCCATATTGCCCCGCGCCTGGCCGGACTCGGCGCGCGCGATCATCAACAGCGCATTGAAGGTCCGGATCAAGCCGTCGGATTCCTCAATGGTTCCCTCCAGAGCGGTGCGGTATTCGGCCTCGCTGCCGGACTTCGCCAGCGCCTCTTCGGCGCGATTGCGCAGCCGTGTCAGCGGCGTCTTCAGATCGTGGGCGATGTTGTCGGAAACTTCCTTCAGCCCCATCATCAGGCCCTCGATCCGCTCCAGCATGGCGTTGAGATTTTCCGCCAAACGGTCGAGTTCGTCGCCGCTGCGCCCGACCGGTAGCCGCCCGCTCAGATCGCCCGCCATAATGCGCTGGGTGGTGCCGGTCATGGCATCAATCCGCCGCAACACACGCCGCGCGACAAAGACGCCGCCACCAAGGCCAAGCACCACGACAATCAATATCGACCATTGCGCGGCTTTCGCGACAATGCCGAACAATCGTCTCCGTTCCTCCAGATCGCGTCCGATCAAAAGCCGGAAGCCGCCGCTCAGTTCGGTGACGCGCACCAGCGCGCGATGATCCGCGGTGTCCTGCTCGTCAAGCCGCCGATAGGCGGTTTCGGACCAGCCTGTGGTAGCCATCACGCCCGGCCCGAGCGAGCCGACATTTCCGGCGATGGCCTGCCCCGTCGGCGCGGTGACGAGGTAAAGATTGGCGCCGGGCCGCAGCGCCCGGTTCTCGATCGCAAAAACCAGGCCGCGCAGTCCGCGCCGCCCGAAGATCTCGCTGATCTCGTCGGTTTCCGCGTTCACCGTGGTGGTGATTTGTTCGGTGATCAGCCGGCGCGTGTTCCAGGCGAAATAGCCCAGCAGCGATGCGGCAAACAGCCCAAACAAAAAAAGATAGACCAGCGTCAACCGGAACGCCGTGGTTCGGATCAACTTACCGAATGCCGTCACGGATCATGTACCCCGCGCCGCGAATCGTATGAAGCAACGGCCGCTCGAAGCCCTTGTCGATCTTGGAACGCAGCCGCGAAATATGCACGTCGATGACATTGGTCTGCGGATCGAAATGATAATCCCAGACGTTTTCCAGCAGCATGGTTCGCGTCACCACCTGCCCCGCGTGCTTCATCAGATATTCCAACAGCCGGAACTCGCGCGGCTGCAGCGTCAATTCGTCCTTGCCGCGCACGACCCGATGCGAAAGACGGTCGAGCTCGAGATCGCCGACGCGATAGGTGGTTTCCTCGGCCGGACCACCATGGCGCCGCGACAGCACTTCGACCCGCGCCAGCAGTTCAGCGAATGAATAGGGTTTGGGCAGGTAATCGTCGCCGCCGGCGCGCAAGCCCTTGATGCGGTCGTCCACCTGTCCGAGCGCCGAGAGAATCAGCGCCGGGGTGCGATTGCCCTTCTCGCGCAAAGAGCCGATCAGCGACAGGCCGTCGCGTTTCGGCAGCATCCGGTCGATCACCAGCACGTCATAGTCTCCGGTGCCGGCGAGTGCCAACCCTTCCTCGCCATCGCTGGCGAGATCGGCGACGTAACCGACTTCACGAAACGCCTTCACCAGGTAGTCGGCGGACTCGCGGTCGTCTTCGATGATCAAAAGGCGCATCTGGGGGTCGGTTGCGGTCAAGTGGGGCCAGCCTTCTGTCACCATGGCGCGGTCGGCATCCTCATGCAAGACGACCTGACACATTTCGATTACGTCGATTACGCGAAAAAAAAGCGGGCGGTGAAGCTGGGGGGACCTCACCGCCCTTTGACCTTCCGACGGAGGGGGGCGTATTCCACCGGAAGGTAACTAAAGGGAGCGGGCTTCTTGACCCGCCCCCCGGAAAGAGCCGTCGGCGGGGGCGACTATTGCCGGCGACACCCTCCATCTCCTCGACCATGATCCGATTTAATCGGATCATGGTCTCATCTCTTTGTTTGAGCATGATCTCCGGGCAAACGCTTCGCGATTGTCCCGAGGGAAAACCGGTTCCCCTTTTCCCGATCATGCTCCCGAACGCTTGATGCTCAACCCTTTGCGAGGGGCAGCGCGACGAAGCGCGAGGATCCGCCGCTCTTAACACGCATCAAAACGCTGTTCTTGTTGTCGGTGCGCGCGGCGTTGATCGCTTCGCGCACGTCTGCGGCATTGGTGACGCTCTTTCCAGCGACTTCCAGAATCACGTCGCCTTCCTTGAAGCCACGCTCAGCCGCCGCGCTTTTCGGATCGATCTCGGTGACTACGACGCCATCCTTGCCGGCGCCGGCGACGCTGTTGGCGGGCGCCAGCGTCAGACCGAGCTTCGGCACGTCTGTGCCGCGGGGCGCGGCGCCTTTATCGTTGTTGTCGGTGTCGGCCTTGGCTTCCACCGAATTCGGTAGCTGGCCGAGGGTCAGGTTGATGACCTTGTCTTGGCCCTTGTGGAGCACGTTAAGCTTCACCGCATTGCCGGGCGCGAGGCCGCCGATGGTACGAGCGAGTTCCCGGGCATCCTTGACCGTCTCGCCATTCACCGCCGTGATCACATCGCCAGATTCAATGCCAGCCTTGGCCGCCGGACCGTTAGCCTGGGGTTCCGCTACCAGCGCGCCTTCAGCCTTCTTCAGGCCGAGGCTGTCGGCGATGTCAGCCGTGACCGGCTGAATTTGGACACCGATCCATCCGCGGCTCACAGAGCCCTTGTCTTTGAGCTGCGCAATCACATTCTTCACGGTCGTTGCCGGGATCGAGAACGCGATGCCGACGCTGCCGCCTGACGGCGAATAAATCGCGGTGTTGACACCCATCACTTCGCCTTCGGTATTGAAGGCCGGGCCACCGGAGTTGCCCTTGTTCACGGGCGCGTCGATCTGGATGAAATCGTCGTACGGACCATTGCCGATGTCGCGGCCGCTGGCCGAAACAATGCCGGCGGTAACGGTGCCACCGAGGCCGAACGGATTACCGACCGCCAGCACCCAATCGCCGATCCGGGGTTTGCCCTCTGAAAGCTTGGCGAACGGGAAGTTCGATCCGCCTTCGACCTTGATCAGGGCGACGTCGGTGCGGGCGTCGGTGCCGATCACCTTGGCGGTATAGGTCTTGCCGTCGTCGGTTGTGACTTCAACCTTGTCGGCGCCGTCGACCACGTGGTTGTTAGTTACGGCATAGCCATCGGGAGAAATGAAGAAGCCAGAGCCTTGGCCCGTCACCATGCCACGGCCGCCGCGGGGTCCACCGCGCAGGCCCGGGGGCAAGCCATCAGGTCCGCCGAACCGGCGGAAGAAGCGCTCCATCGGCGAGCCCGGCTGGAACGGCGAGTCATCGTTGCCGGAACTGTCGTCCTTAGCGACCTTCTCGTTGATATTGACTTTCACCGAGATCACCGACGGCTTCACGCGCTCAACGATGTCGGCGAAGCCGACAGGCTTCTCAACTTTACGGACCTCGTTGTTGACCTGCGCATGCGCGGAGCTGCTGAAGATATCTATGGCACCAGGCGACGGGCCGAAGCCGTAAACGGCGATGCCGAGGCCGGCAACGACCGAGGCCATTAGCGCAACCTTGCGCGCGCCGAACAGCGAACGGCGGGGTGCTTGATAAGATGGGAGGGAAGAAAGATCGGTGGGATGGTCAGTCATTAAGAAGCCTCCAGAGCATAAAATCAGTTGGTGCCGGGACGAGCACCTTACAGATCAGAACATGGGGGTTTTCGCCTTACGGCGCGCTGGCGTGGGAATTAAACTTTTGTAATAAAAGGCGCAAACGAATGCGGCAGTTTATCGCAGGGCGAAAACGTTTATCGCAGGGCTAAGCCGGCTAGTCCGGCGACTGTTCCGTCGCGATCAGCCGCTCCAGCCGCGCTTCTTCCTCCGCGGTCAATTTGAACAAGGACGGATCTTCCGCTATCGCGGATTTCGCACGCCGCCGGCCATGCACCCAGAGCGCCAGCCCGCCGCCAGCCAGCGCCAGCGGCGGCAACAGCCACAGCAACAGCGTGTGGGGGTTGAATCGTGGTTTCAACAGCACGAACTCACCATAGCGCTCCACCAGAAAATCGATCACCTGGGCGTCGCTGTCGCCGGCCGCGATCCGCTCACGCACCAGCAACCGCAAATCGCGCGCCAGCGGCGCTTCGGAATCGTCGATCGACTGGTTTTGGCACACCATGCAGCGCAGTTCGCGCGACAAATCCCTTGCCCGCGATTCATTTACGGGATCGGACATAATCTCGTCAGGCTGCACGGCGTAAGCGGCCCACGATCCCGTCACCACGACTAGCAGCGCAAATGCGCCGGCAAGAATCCATTTCAATTGATCACTCCGCCGCCTGCAATCCGCGCATGGCCTTCGCCGGCTTCGGCGCGCCGACGCGCAGCCGCCGGTCCGACAGCGACAGCATGCCGCCGAACGCCATCAGCACGGGGCCGAACCAGATCAGCAATACCAGCGGCTTATGATAGATGCGCACTGCGATCGCGCCATCGGCGGTGGTATCGCCAAGCGAGATATAGAGCTGGCTTGCGCCGCGCGTCAGTAGCGCCGCCTCGGTGGTCGACGATCCCCGCGTGGTAAAGTTGCGCTTCGAGGGCGTCATCGCGCTGAGCCGTTGGCCATCGAGGCTCACCGTGAACTGCGCCACCATTTCGCGAAAATTCGGCCCCTGGCGCTGCGTCACTCCGTCGAGCCTCAATTCGTAGCCGGCTATCTTTGCGACGTCATCGGGCTTCATCGATCCGATGTATTCGCTGTTCCACGTAGTCTCGCAGACGATCCCGATCAAAGCCACGCCGACGCCGGCATGCGCGAAAACCGTACCCCAGGCCGAGCGTGACAATCCCCGCGCGCGACGCACCGTGATTCCGAACGGCACGCGGAACAGGCCGGTGCGCTCGGCGAGGTCGCTCAACGCACCCGCGATGACAAATACGGCGAGCCCAATGGCTAGCGGTGCGAAGGCGCTGCCGCCGCGGGTCCACGCCCACAGCACCGCGATTGCGATCAACGCCGCGATGCCGGCGGCCATCAGGCGCTGCGCCGCGCCCAGAAGATCGCCGCGCTTCCACGCCAGCAACGGCCCGAACGGCACCGCGACCATTAAGGGGAGGAACAGCGGTGCGAAGGTGAGATTAAAAAACGGTGCGCCCACCGAAATCTTGTCGCCAGTCAGGACTTCCAGCGCCAGAGGATACAGGGTTCCGATGAAAACCGTCGCGCAGGCGGTGGTGAGGAACAGATTGTTGAGCACCAGCGCGCCTTCGCGCGAGATCGGCGCGAACAGGCCGCCCTGCTTCAGCGCCGACGCGCGCCAGGCATAGAGCGTCAGGCTGCCGCCGATGAAGATGCACAGGATCAGCAGGATGAACACGCCACGCGTCGGATCGGTCGCGAACGCATGCACCGAGGTGAGCACGCCCGAGCGCACCAGGAAGGTGCCGAGCAGCGACAACGAGAATGTCATGATCGAAAGCAGGATGGTCCAGACCTTGAGCGCACCGCGCTTCTCCATCACCACCGCGGAATGCAACAGCGCGGTGCCCGCGAGCCACGGCATCAGGGAAGCGTTCTCGACCGGATCCCAGAACCACCAGCCGCCCCAGCCGAGCTCGTAATAGGCCCAGTACGAGCCCATCGCGATGCCGAGCGTGAGGAATATCCAAGCCACCAGCGTCCATGGTCGTACCCAACGGGCCCATGCCGCGTCGATCCGGCCTTCGAGCAAGGCAGCAACGGCGAACGAAAACGAAATCGAGAATCCGACATAGCCGAGATAGAGCATCGGCGGATGCACCGCGAGGCCGATGTCCTGCAGCACCGGATTGAGGTCGCGACCCTCGATCGGCGGATTGGCGATACGCATGAACGGGTTCGAGGTGATCAGGATGAACAGATAGAACGCACTGGCTATCCAGGCCTGCACCGCCAGCACGTGGGCGCGCAGCGACAGCGGCAGATTATTGCCGAACGCCGCGACGAGACCGCCGAACAGTGCCAGGATCGATACCCACAGCAGCATCGAGCCCTCATGATTGCCCCATACGCCGGTGATCTTGTAGATGAGTGGCTTCAGCGAATGCGAATTCTCGAAGACGTTGACGACGGAAAAATCCGAGGTGACATGCAACGTAACGAGCGCCGCGAACGACGCCGCCACGAACAGCAGTTGCGCGAGCGCAGTCGAGCGCGCGACATTCATCAGCGCTGGATCGCGCCAATGCGCGCCGAGGATCGGCAAAGTTGACTGGATCAGGGCTAAGGCCAGCGCGAGCACCAGCGCGTAATGTCCGGTTTCCGCGATCACTGCGAAACACCTTGTTTCGCTTGCGCCGCACCTTGCTTTACCGGCGGCGCGCCTTGCTCCGCCCGAGGCGCCCCTTGCGCCTCAAGCGATGCTCCCTCGGAGCCCGCGGATTTTGCGCCATAATCCAGCCTTGCGCCATAATCGTCTTTCCAGTGTCCCTGCTTCTTCAACGCGTCCGCAACCTCCTTGGGCATGTAGGTCTCGTCATGCTTGGCGAGCACGGTGTCGGCCTTGAACACGCCGGATGAGTCGAGTGCGCCTTCGGCGACTACGCCCTGCCCTTCGCGAAACAGATCGGGAAGAATTCCCTTGTAGGAAACGGGCAGCGTGGCGCTGCCGTCGGCGACACTAAACGTGACCGCAAGGTTGTCGCCGCGCACCAGCGACCCCGGCTGCACGAGGCCGCCCAGACGGAAACGTTTGCCCGCCTGGATATGTTTCTCGGCCACCATCGCCGGCGTCGAGAAAAACACGATGGAATCGCGCATCGCGTTCAGCACCAAGGCGGCCGCGACCGCGAGCACCGCGAGCGAGCCGCCGATAATCGTCAAACGCCGCTGCTTGCGCGTCATACGTGGCCTTTAACTTGGAGCATGATGCGATACAAAAACCATTTCCCGCTTTTCGGCATCATGCTCATCCATCGAGCCCGAGATTTTTCAGGCCCTCATTCAGTTGCCGCAGCCGCTCCGCATCGTTGGCGACGGCCTGACGGGCGTCGGTCAGCGCGGTCTTCGCCTTGTCACGATCGCCCATTACCATATAGGCGCGTACCAGCCGCAGCCATCCCTCGACATCGTCGCCGTTCTGCTTCAATCGACTGGCGAGGCGCTCGACCATGCCACGGATCATCGCGCCGCGGTCGGTCTCATTCATGTCTTTTGCCGCGGCCATCGCATCATCCGACAGCGCTGGAGCGGCGGAACCGCCGACCCGCGCCAATGCAGCCTGAACGAGCGGACGCCACGGCGCATCGGTCGGCGCCCTTGCGAGCATCGCGCGCCAGATCGATGCGGCTTCGGCGGTGCGACCGTCCTGCTCGGCGGCAACGCCGAGGAAGTAGCGCGCCTTGACCTCATCCGCATTCAACGCGATGGCGCGCTCGAATTCGGCCTTGGCCTCTGTTGTGACGACGCCACCCGCCGCGGCGGCAAGGGTTTCGCCGAGATCGGCCCGGCGCTCGGCACTCTCGCCATTATAGGTAATCGAATTGTGATAGGCCCGGACCGCGTCATCGTAGCGGCCGAGCCTCGCCAGCACCGGTGCCAGCACGTTCCAGCCACGGCCATCGGTCGGATTTTTCTCAAGGTGCGCTTCGACCTGCGCCACCAGATTGTCGAGCGGCTGGGTCACGTCAGGCGTGCGGGTGCGTTGCGCCAATGGAAAATCGCCGAGCCGCGGCGAGCCAAGCTGCAGGTAAAACGCAACCGCCACGATCGGCAGTCCAACCAAGGCTATGACTGCCGCCGAACGGCGCAACCTGATGTTCGATTCGCTGGGCGGAGCGCGCTGACTATCCACGGCCACCAGCAGACGGCGACTGATTTCGACGCGGGCGGCTTCCGCTTCGGAAGAACCAATCAGCCCCGCGGCAACGTCGCGATCGATTTCGGTGAGTTGATCCTTGTAGACGGCCGCCTCGCTGGCGTCGTTCTGCGGTCGGCGACCGCGGCTCAACGGCCAGAGCACGGCGAAGATCGCCGCGGCCGTCATCAGCGCGAACACAAACCACAACGTCATCAAGCGGGTTCCGACTGCACGGCGCCCATACGGAAGCGCCAATGCGCCGCTTTACACCACGGGCGGCAAGCCGGGCAATTGACAATTCCTAATCCGCAAGTGTGGCAAAACCCAAAAACCCAGAGAAACTCCGGTGTTAGTTGACGTAGAACTCGACGCTTTGCGCCGCAAATTCGCCGTACCCGTTTAGCGCTTTTAGATAATAGGCCCCCGGTTTGAAGGATTCGGGGCAGCCTGATCCTCAGTGAGCCGTTGGGTACCGGAGACGCAATCGTGGTGACCGGATCGGGCAATTATTCCCCGGTGGTCTTGTTGACGAGCACCACCTTCGCCCCGATCGTGAGGTTTCGATATGTCGCCGAGATTACGCGGTTTTCAAGCTCAGCGAAATTGATGATTGGGGTTCATGCCCAACCGTACGCCGTCACGCTGGAAACGTCGACCGATAATTGCAACAACGAGCTCTCACTACCTTTTCATCCGGCGCGCGATGGTTTGCGTTCGCCGCTTAGCGCGTTTTCAGCCGCCCTGCTCATCAGCGACGCGTAGTCGTGGCCGAACAATACCTCGCAGAAGCGAATTGCTGCCGTGACTTGCATTTGCAGGTAGGCGCGCGTCCTGGCGTCGCCGCCACGCAGCGATTGCACCAGCGCCTCGGTGGAACGCTCGACATAATGCTGCAGGTCCGAATAAGTCCGCAGCGTGACCTCGTTGATCGCGAGTTCGCTGGCATATGTTCGGCACACCGCGACGAAATCGATCAATGCAGCGGTTTCGTCGATCTCACTGGCGTTGAGCCTGGCGCCGGCGGGAATATCCTTGCCAGGTCGCTGACGCAGGAGACGCCGGACCCGGCCGGGCACGCTGTCGATTTCCGATTGCAGAGCGTTGGAAATATCGGCCCGGATCGATGCCAGCTGTTTGCCCCAGGCAGAATCGTTGCGGAGATCAAGTTCGGTGCGCAGGCCGCGCACGCCATCGTGAAGAGCTTTGAGATGCTCGGCGACGTTATCAAAATGGCCGCGCCTGATATCCGCCCGCAGGCTGGCCGCGAGGAAGAACAGATCGTGCAGCGCTATGGTGACGGCGACGCCGTAGGGAGTGGCGGCAACGCGGATTTCATCGTCGGACGCGGCCATCTTGATGGCGAGCCGAATGATTTGCCACGGCGCAGTCAGCCGCTGCATGACCAGCGACAGCGCGAAGGGCAGCAGTTGCGGCGTCTGCAGGGAGGGAACGTTCAGCGAGGCGCCTACCGACGCGATCTGCTGATCCGCGAACATCCGCAAGAAGCGGGGAAGCCGGCTGTTGAGGGTGTCGAGCGCTTCGCGGGCTTGCAAAACCGAGCCTATCGGCAGCAGATCCTCGATCACATTGGGTGGACCGACGCGGGCCAGCCCGCGTTGCTTTTCGCCGCCGGGCATGGGCGCGGCGATCTTGCAGATTGCATCAGCCGCGGCGTGCTGGAATTTACGGATCGCCGGTTCGAGATCTGACGTCGTCCCGGTTTCCTCCACTTGGGCCAGCGCCGCTTCGAATTCACGCGCCTGGTCGGGTGCACCCTCGCGGACCAGCCATTGCCACACCGGCAGCAGCGAGGCACGGCGGACCTGACCTGGCCTTACCGGAAAATTTCCTTCGACGAGAAACGGCTCAAGCGGGCGGAACAATAGCCGCGCCGGATCGTCGGTGCGTGGCCGCGCCTCCTCGTCGGTTCTGCGCACGACCTTGCGCAATTGTTCGAGCACCAAGGTGGCGACCGTGGTGTCTTCGCCGCGTTCGATGACGCGCTCGAACTCCCGCATCAGCAGCGCCTGCGCCTGCGGCGGAAGCTGCACGAGATAATCCCTCAGCCGCTCGATCGATGTCTGGCTCATGCGCCCGGTATGCACACTTGTGTCGCGCGGACGGCGAAACGCGTCCACCGATCATCATAAAAGCGCTGGCGTTAAGAAGTCGTTAGGAATGATGAAATGGCGGGCGCTCACACCCCCGGCAACACCAGCTCCGCCCGCAAGCCCCCGATCGGCGCGTTGCCGAGCGAAAGGCTGCCGCCGTACAAGGCCGCGAGATCGACCACGATCGACAGCCCCAGCCCGGAACCCGGCTTCGACTCGTCCAGCCGCTGGCCGCGGCGCGAGACCTGCGCGCGCTCGGCCGGCGACAGCCCGCGCCCATCGTCGTCGACGATGATCCGCAGCATCGGGCCGGCGCCGGGCTCCAGCGGCCGCTCTACCAGCACCTCGATTAACACTTGCGAGGCCGCCCATTTGCAGGCGTTATCGACGAGGTTACCGGCCATCTCCTCAAGGTCCTGCCGCTCGCCGCGAAATTTCGCCTGCGCATCGGCCTCGACCTCGATGACGATGTCGCGACCGCGATGGATCTTCTCCATGGTACGGCGCAGCGCCTGGATCGCCGGCGCCACCTCGGTAACCGTGCCGATGATGGTGAGACGAGCGGCGATGCGCGCGCGCTCCAGGTGGTGCGCGACCTGATCGCGCATCACGTCGGCTTGCTCCAGGACTTTTGCTGCGAACGGATCGGCAACACGGGTGGAAGCCTCGTTGACGATGACAGACAGCGGCGTCTTGATGGCGTGCGCGAGATTGCCGACGTGGGTGCGTGCGCGCTCGACGATTTCGCGGTTGGCATCGATCAGCGCGTTGGTCTCGCGCGCCAGCGGCGCGATCTCGACTGGAAATTCACCCTCGAGCCGTTCGGCGCGGCCGGAGCGGATATCGGCGATCGATTCTGAAATGCGCTTCAGCGGCGCGAGGCCGAAGCGGACTTGGAAGATCGTGGTCAGCAACAACACGATTCCCAGCGCGGCAAAGGTGCCGCCGAGGTAATAGTCGAAGCTGCGCGTCTCGTCGAAAATCTCGCTGGCGTCACCGGCCACGCTGACCAGAAACTTGCCATCGGCGCCGAGATCGACCGGCCGTTCCACCATCCGCAGGTTCTGGCTCTCAGGTCCATCGACATAGCCGAGGCGGATGCCGGCCGCGGTCAGATAGGTGCCGCGCTCTTCGAGCTTCGGCAGCTTCTTGTCCCACAGCGAGCGCGACGCGCGCACATCGGCCTTCTCGGAGTCGGTGCGGGTGATCTGCCAGTACCAGCCGGACAGCGGCAGTTCGAACAGCGGCTCGCCCAGCGATTGGAACTGATGGTCGGGCGGCTCGTCGGGCGTTGCGACCTCGGCGATCAGGGTACGAAGGTAGAGGTTGAGACGACGGTCGAAGGCGCGCTCGGTAGCGGCGCGGTATACCGACGACAGCACGATGCCGGTGATCAGCAGGATCACCACGACCCATGCGGTCGCAGATAGAAACAGCCGGGTGGCGAGCGAGCTACCGCGCATCAAAGCATGGTCCCCAAAGCATGTCCTCGGGCCACGACCCGCTGGACGGATGCCGGTTGTCGGACAAGATCATGCTCGAACCAGAGAATAAACCTGGCGCCAGATCAACACCCTTGATCAGCTACCAGGCGCTGGCGGCGTCAGCAGATAGCCGAGCCCCCGCACGGTCTGGATGATATCGACATCCAGCTTCTTGCGGATGCGGCCGACGAACACTTCGATGGTATTGGAATCGCGGTCGAAATCCTGATCGTAGAGATGCTCGACCAGTTCGGTCCGCGACACCACGCGCCCCGTATGGTGCATGAGGTAGGCCAGCAGCCGGTACTCGTGCGAGGTCATCTTGACCGGATTGCCTGACACGCTGACCCGGCCGGTGCGGGTATCCAGCGAAACCGGCCCGCAGGTCAGTTCACTCTGGGCGTGCCCGGTCGAGCGGCGCAGCAGCGCGCGTATCCGGGCCAGAATTTCCTCGAGATGAAACGGCTTGGCCACATAGTCGTCGGCGCCGGCATCGAAACCCTGCACCTTGTCGCTCCAGCGATCGCGCGCGGTGAGGATCAGCACCGGCATCGCGCGTCCCTTGCGGCGCCATGCCTCCAGCACCGAGATGCCATCCATCTTCGGCAGCCCGATGTCGAGCACGACTGCGTCGTAGGGTTCGCTGTCGCCGAGAAAATGCCCTTCCTCGCCGTCGAACGCGCGATCGACCACATAGCCGGCATCGGTCAGCGCGGTGGTCAGCTGACGGTTGAGATCCGGATCGTCTTCAACGACGAGCAGGCGCACGCTGGCCTCCGCAAAATGTCCCGGCAAAGTTGCCGTCATATAAGTGAGACGACGCGGCGTGAATGCCGGATGAACAGGGATGAACAGGCATGATTACTTTTTCTTCACAACTGCTTTCACCAGATCGTGCCGGGCGCGCCCTGGCCGCGGCCCTCTCCGGAGTTCGAAATTCTCTCGATCGATCACGGTCTATTTCCAAAGAATTTGAGGGCGCGCCCTTTGCGCCAGCGGATCAAGGCGCTCTGCCCGGTAAGCTATCAACAATATCGCTCTTTGATGCCAGTAAATACTCGCTGGTTAGGCTAGCTGACGAGTCTCCGGACGAGATCGGGCTCGGCGCCCGACTGTGCTTGTCGCGACACCTCATTGGGTTCGTTCTGCCAAAGTCCGCGACAGGAGCCGAACTGGCGCATCGCCGAAAACGCAGCCAAGACCGCGCGCGGTCCAAATCAGCGAATGATGGGGCGCTGGATTAGTTTTACGCGGTGTCATCCGCCTTACGCCTTAGTGCCACGCTAAATCGTACCGCTTGCGAATCCGTTCGGCGAGCTCCTCCGTGAAGTCGCGCCACTCCTGCGGATTGCGGATTGGCCCCGCAGCCGGCGTGATCGTCAACATTGCCCGCCAAAGTGTGGTGCCATAGACGGTCACCCGAAACCCGTTCTTGGGGCAGTCCGGATGCTTCGCGAGGTCGGCCTCAATCATCTGAGCCAACTCCGCGGCCGTTTTTACTTCCTTGACTTTGGGCACATCGATGCGGTCCGGGCGCGCTTCACCCGTGGCTTCAATCACCTCCACTTCCGGGTGGACTTTGGCCGGGGCCGCCGGCAGGTCCGAAGTCGACCGACGCTGTGCGAGTAATTGCTGAGCCAAATTAACAATTTCGCGATCGTCTTCCATCACTCTCAGAATTCCCGTTGATGGGCTCTATGCATACGAGATAAGCCGGTTTGGCATTGATAGCGCAGCCCGCACGCAACGCATTGAACGAAGTCAGGCCGCCGAACAAAAAACTCCGCCCCGTGTTGGCAATCTTCAGGGCTTGGCAATTGGGCAAATCAGATTTTGTTCGCTTCCGGCTCATTAAGGACCAACGGCGACAACTATCACGCCATCTATTTTGACGAGAAAGGCCATTCGGGCAAGCTATGCGACCTGCTTCCTACCCGGTAATTCGCTAGGCTAGCGCGCGCTCTGACGCAGCTGAGCAGCAGCCAAGCACACGAAAACCTCTCCGCTTCTTGAATCTAGTTAGTTGGCGCTGATGATCTGTAGTCCGGAAACCTGCTCAACATCGCAGTCTTCAAGAACTTGAAATGCGTGATAGTGGTGGCAAGTTCCTTGAGGCGACGCTGCCCGTTGGCAATCTCCGCGCTGAACAAATCTTGGTGGTGGCTATCGAGCGGTTCGCGTTCCAGGTATTCGTCGGTTCCGTTTCCCATGGTCACAGCGGCGCGCGCCAGGACGTCCTCGACCCGTCGACTAAGGCCCGATTGTTCCTGCTCCGCTGAATGTAGAGCGGTTTCGACGGCCTCTAAAATGGAGCTCACGCGCGACCGGTCGGTTTCAGCGTCCCGATCGGCTGAACGTGCTTTGAACTCTTGGTCGCCAAGGCGGCTCTTAAAGTAGTTGTGCGCGCGAGCCCGCAAAAAAAGCTGAAACATCTATGCATGTCCGTTCCAAAGCCACGGTCATCAAGCGCAATATACTTCAAATCACTCTATTTTGGTTAAGAAATGTTAAATGCCGCGCATAGCTTCCGATCATCCTCGCCCTCCGTTTTGTCGACAAAATTCGGCCGGGCGAGTGCAGCGTAGGGCCAAATCCGGCAGAAGAGGAGGCTTTAGACAGGTAAGTTGAGCGGCGGATTGCCGCGTTCCGCTTGGAGAGGTGAGTTTCATTGATCCAGCCCATGATCCCGCAATGGACTGGTTGCCTTCTTCCGCCGTCACGTATGGAAGAACACGAACCAGACCACGCCCAGGATCAGCACCGCCAACCCGGTTGAGACCGTGAGGAGGGCAAGCACCGACGGCCCGGGCTCGGCCTGGCGTGCCTCGGTCGGGTTTTCGACGATCCGGTGGGGTTGTCTCGTTGCCATAGTGCCCTCGATTCCCGAGTATTGTTGACGCCTTGCGGCGCGAGGTTATCGAAAGCAACGCATGATTTCACGCGATGTTCCGGATTTTGGGACCTGCGATGCCAGGTCTGGGCGCGCCTCGGAGATTGCAGCGGCGATCTCGCCGCCGTGTCACAAACTCAACAGCGAAGCATGCGTGCCGGTGCCCACCACAGTTAACGGCATTGAGAGATTCCCCTCCCCACCGGCTTGAAACCCGGTTCCCCGGTGGTATCCTCACCGGTAGTCCGTTGCGTTTTCGGAGTATCCCATGGCCCCCCGTGCCAACTGGAAAGGCTTTTTGCGCCTTTCGCTGGTGACCTGCCCGGTTGCCTTGTATCCGGCGACGTCGGATACCGAAAAAGTCAGCTTCAATCAGATCAACCGCAAGACCGGCCATCGCATCAAATATGCCAAAGTCGATGCCGACACCGGCGAGGAAGTCGCCTCTGAAGACATCATGAAGGGCTACAAGGTCGATACAGACACCTATATCGAGGTGTCTAAGGACGAACTCGACGACATTGCGCTGGAATCGACGCGCACCATCGAGATCGACGAGTTCGTGCCCAAAGCCGATATCGACAACCGCTATCTGATCCGTCCCTATTATCTCGTGCCCGACGGCAAGGTCGGCCATGACGCCTTCGCGGTCATCCGCGAAACCATCCGCAGCATGAACAAGGTCGCGATCGGCCGCGTGGTGCTGACCAACCGCGAGCACATCATCGCGCTGGAACCGCTCGACAAAGGCTTGATGGGGACGCTGCTGCGCTATCCCTATGAGGTGCGCAGCGAGAAGGAATATTTCGACGACGTCCAGGACGTGAAGGTCACCAAGGACATGTTGGATCTGGCCAAGCACATCGTCGAGAAGAAATCCGGATCGTTCGAACCCGACCGGTTCGAAGACCGCTACGAATCCGCGCTGATCGATCTCATCAATCAAAAACGCAACGGCTTACGAACCACGGCGAAAGCCGCACCGAAATCAAGCGGCAACGTCATCAATCTGATGGACGCGCTGAAGCGCAGCCTCGCCAACGAGAAGCAGTCCGCCGCCCCTCCCGCAAAGGCCAAAGGCAAAAAGCCGCGCAAGCGCGTCGAGGGTCAGCGCGAGATGCTGCTGCCGATCAGCGGCAAGCGCGTCAAAGAAGAACCAAGTGTGCAAGAGCCGAAAAAGGCCGAGAAGCCTGCGCGCGCGCCTGCCCGATCGAAAAAGGCGGGATAGGTGCTTAAGCCCTCGCGGTGGCGCGTGGTGATTCCAAGTAATAGCTGCATGGTTTCACGACCAGCGCTCCGCTCGGCCTGAGGATGCCGTGGTCGACGCCGTTCGATGAGCCGATTGCGCTGCGTGGCGGACGCAGGCTCACAACGCTGCAGCACGCCGCCGATTACATCATGAAGCTGCCGGAAGAGGTGCAGCAGCAGGACTGTTGGCAAATCGCAGTCGAGAACCTGATCAATGCGGCGGAGACCGGCGGCGGCTGGCTGATGTTCGCGCGGATCGGGGTGATGCGGGCGCTGAACGGAGATGGACAAGAGCGGTGAAGGCCGTCTCAATCCTCGCAGCGGCCCCCGTCCGCCATCGCCAAATCAAATCCGCCGATATCGCCGCCGTTGCCGCGGGACGAAGATCGCTTTTTTCCTGTTCGCGCTTACTTCAGCGAGTCATTGATCGAGGTGAATTTGGTGCTGAGTTGAGGGCCGATGCCCTGAACCGTGACGATGATCGCGAGCGCGATACCGCAGGCAATCAGGCAATACTCGATGGCGGTCGCGCCGGATTCATCGCTCAAGAATTTTGAAGACAGCCGCCGCATTCAAAACTCCTCTCGACGTTCCACGGAATTCTCCCGCGCCCATGGCCCGACGGAATCTAGGTTGGATTGGTTGCGAGCGCGTTGAGGAACACGCTGAACGCCCGGTTAAGGCTGAGACCGGTATTTGCTGAATATGTGACGGCATTCGACTTCGCTCCCCGCAAATAGCAGGATTCTGTCGTCGCACCGGCATTCATACGGGATCGAAATTTTACTTCCGATTACACTGACCTCCCATGCCTGCGCGATGGTGTCCCGTGGAGTGAGCGAACATGCCGGCGCAGGAGCGGAAATTGAGAAAAAATTATACTGGACGACAAGACCGAAGAACAACGCGCCGTTGAATCGCTGCCGAACAAGCATGTCGGGGTTATGGTCCCACGTTCGCGGGGATGACGGATTGGGATGCAAAACGAGATACCAGAGCTTCCCGGGAAACGCCGCGCGCACGCTTTACCGGCCGATAAATTCCTGTTCCAACTATCCACAATAGGTCGAGCCAAACATCGACCAGTTCTGGGGGAGAGATTGCCATGAAACTCGGCACCGCCATTGCAGAAATCATGAAGCGCGAGGGTATAGAGATTCTCTGCGGCTATCCGGTCAATCATCTCATCGAACATGCAGCCAATGCCGATATCCGCCCGGTCATGGTGCGACAGGAGCGTATCGGCCTCCACATGGCGGACGCGATCTCCCGGGTCACATCGGGGCGCACCATCGGCGCTTTCTGCATGCAGCACGGCCCCGGCGCGGAAAACGCCATGGGCGGTGTCGCGCAATGTTACGGCGAATCGGTGCCGGTGCTGGTGCTGCCGATGGGCTATGCACGGCGGCTTGCCAATATCGAACCGAACTTCAATTCCAGCCAGGCGATGAAGGCCTTCGCAAAGTCGGCCGAGCCGATCAACATCGCGAGCGAAGTCGGCAACATTTTCCGCCGCGCGTTTACAAAACTGAAAAACGGCCGCGGCGGACCGGTGATCGTGGAAATCCCGGCCGACATGTGGAACGAGGACGTCCCCGAGCCGCTGAACTACACTCCGGTGCTGCGCACCCGCTACGGCGCCGATCCCGTGCATGTGAAGGAAGCGGCGGCGCTTTTGATCGGCGCCAAGCGGCCGGTGATCTATGCCGGCCAGGGCGTGCATTACGCGCAAGCCTGGCCGCAGCTGAAACGGCTCGCCGAAAGGCTCGCCATTCCCGTCACCACGAGCCTCGGCGGCAAGTCGTCGTTCCCGGAGACGCATCCGCTTTCGCTGGGCTCTGGCGGCCTGGCGATGCCGCGCGCGGTGCCGAAATTCCTCGCCGACGCCGACGTGATTTTCGGCATCGGCTGCTCGTTCACGGAAACGTCGTTCGGCGTCGCCATGCCCAAGAACAAGACCATCATTCATTCGACGCTGGACCCCGCGCATCTCAACAAGGATGTCGAGGCCAAGGTCGGACTTGTCGGCGATGCCGGGCTGGTGCTCGACGCGCTGCTGCAAGAGATCAACAAGAGCGTCGAGGTTGACCGCAATGCCACTGCTATCGCTGCCGAAATTGCCGCGGCGCATAAGGAATGGCTGGCGAAATGGCTGCCGAAGCTGACCAGCGACGACGCGCCGCTCAATCCCTATCGCGTGCTGTGGGATTTGCAGAACACGATCGACGTCAAGGATACCATCATCACCCATGATGCCGGCAGCCCGCGCGATCAGCTCTCGCCATTCTGGAAGGCGGTCGAACCGCTGTCCTATATCGGCTGGGGCAAGACCACCCAGCTCGGTTATGGACTGGGGCTCGCGATGGGCGCCAAGCTCGCGAAGCCGGACAAGCTCTGCATCAATGTCTGGGGCGACGCGGCGATAGGTTTTACCGGCATGGATTTCGAGACCGCGGTGCGCGAGCGCATCCCGATCATGTCGATCCTTCTGAACAACTTCAGCATGGCGATCGAATTGAAGGTGATGCCGATCTCGACCGAAAAATATCGCTCGACCGATATCTCCGGCGACTATGCCGCGATGGCTCGGGCCTTCGGCGGCTATGGCGAGCGGGTGACAAAACCGGAAGACATCATCCCCGCCATCCAGCGCGGCATCCAAAAGACCAAGGAAGGCATCCCGGTGCTGCTGGAGTTCATCACGTCAAAGGAGACCGAGGTTTCGAGACCGGGAACGTGAGCGCAGCCGGTTTTGACCCGATTGCGACATAAGGCGACTTGCGGGGTTTTGCAGACACGACGCACCAGCCGGGAAAATGCCCGGATGGCGCTGGCCGAGATGCCCCCGGGATGGAATAATCAGCTACTGTGTGGCCGACGGGCGAATGGATTACCGGCCCGGAGCCGGACGGGCATGTCTGTTATTTGAGCCCCGCCGCCAGGCGCCGGGCAAATGGATTAGTGAATGACCGCGCCTTCCCCGGAAGTGGTGGCCAATCTCAGGCTGGAGAACGCCCGGCTGCTGACCGAATTGCATGCCGTCCGGGATCGCCAGACCGCCAGCGCCGAAATCCTGCGCACCATCGCCGGCACGTCGGGCGATGCCGAACGGGCGTTGCAACAGATCGCCGAGACGACCGCCCACCTGATCGGTGCTTCAAGCGTTACGCTCCGTATCGCCAGCGGCGCCGAGTGGAGCCGGACGATCAACGTCGGAGCTAGCGCGAAACGCATCGGCTCGGAGATTCCGGCAGCGCAACTCCGGATTGGCGCGCGGAACCTGCCGGGCACGGTGTTGCTCGAAAACCGGCAGATTCACATTCCCGACATCAACAATGTCGACCCCGCGATCACCGACTGGCCCGGTCTGCCACCTGCGCGTGCCGCGGGCACCCGCGCCATGGCCGGCACGCCGCTCCGGCGCGAAGGCAAGGCGATCGGTGTTCTCATCGTGCATCGCGACCGGCCCGTACCTTTCACCGACGAGGAGCTTGCGCTCCTGCAAGGCTTCGCCGATCAGGCCGTGATCGCCATCGAGAACGCGCGGCTGTTCAATGAAACCCGCGAGGCCCTGGACCGGCAAACCGCCACAGCCGAGATACTGAAGGTGATCGCCAGCTCGCCGTCTGACGTGCAACCAGTGTTCGAAGCGATCGCCGAAAGCGCGAAGCGACTGGCCGGAGGCCATTCGGCGACCGTCACGCGAGCCATTGGCGACATGATTCATCTTGCGGCCTTCACCGCGGGAAGCGAAGCTGGCAATAAAGAGCTGCGAAGCTCCTTTCCAACGCCACTTTCGTCTTCCGGAATTCACAGCAGGGTGGCGCGCACTGGAAAACTTGCGTTCCGGACTGATATCGAGACCGAGCCCGATGTCCCGCAGGGCGTCAAGGAATTGGCGCGCGCCAGGGGCTATCGCAGCATCCTCGTCGTACCCATGCTGCGCGAGGGCGTCTCGATCGGCACGATCGGCATCACACGGCGCGACCCCGGTCCATTCGCGGACAATGTTATCGATCTTCTCAATACTTTCGCCGACCAGGCCGTCATCGCCATCGAGAATACGCGGCTATTCAACGAGACCCGCGAGGCACTCGAGCGGCAAACAGCCACGGCCGAAATCCTGAAGGTGATTGCCAGCTCGCCCTCGGACGCGCAGCCGGTGTTCGACGTGATTGTCGAGCGCGCCGTGCGGTTGTGCGGGGGACGTATGGGACGTGTGTATCGCTACGACGGTGGCGTCATTCAGATGGTAGCCGGGCACGGCTTGAGCGCGCCGGGTCTCGGCAAGGTGCAGCAGGTGTTCCCGAGACCCGCGACCGACGACACGATTGTAGGGCAGGTCATGCTGTCGCGTCGGCCCTATATCCTCCCCGATATCAAAGAAGACGAGACTGTTCCTGCCCTGTCGCGTCAAATGATCGAGGCTCTGGGAACCCGCAGCCAGGTGACCATGCCGATGTTGCTCGCGGACGAGCCAATCGGGGCCATCACGGTGGGCTGGGCCGACCCCGGCGCTTACAAAGATCAACAAATCACGTTGCTGCAAACTTTTGCCGACCAGGCGGTCATAGCCATTGAGAATGTGCGGCTGTTCAACGAGACCCGCGAGGCCCTGGAGCGGCAGACCGCCACTGCCGACATCCTGAAGGTGATCGCGAGCTCGCCGTCGGACGTGCAGCCGGTGTTCGAGGCCATTGCCACCAGCGCCAACAGGCTGATTGGCGGCTACTCGACCGCGGTGCTGCGTTTCATCGACGATGAGCTTCACCTCGCGGCGTTCACGCCGACGAACGCAACAGCGGATGAAGCCCTGAAGGCATCATTCCCCAGGCCGCTTGCTGAATTTCCGCCCTTTGAGCTCGTGCGCAACGGCGAGATCATACAATTCGTTGATACCGAGTTCGAAGATGTGCCACGGTTGATCAGGGATCTGGCGCGGTTACGCGGCTATCGCAGCATGTTGTTCACGCCGCTGATGAACGGCGAGACGCCTATCGGCCTGATCAGCGTCACGCGCAAGGAGCCGGGTAATTTTGCCGCGCACCACATCCAGCTGGTTCGGACCTTCGCCGATCAGGCCGTGATCGCAATCGAAAATGTGCGCTTGTTCGACGAGGTGCAGGCGAAGACGCGCGACCTCACAGAGGCGCTGACGTACCAAACCGGAAGCAGCAATATCCTGAGCGTGATCGCCTCTTCCCCTACGGATGTCGGCCCGGTCCTCAAGGCCATTGTCGAGAGTGCCAGCGAGCTCTGCGACGCTTATGATTCCGTCGTGCTATTGAAGGATGGCGACGACCTGCGCTTCAGTGCGCATCACGGTCCGATACCGATAAATCTGGAGAAGTGGCCGATCAATCGCGACTGGGCCGCCGGGCGGGCGTTCGTGGATCAGAAGCCTGTGCATGTGCATGACCTTCTCTCCGACTCAGGCGCCGACTTTCCCGACGCACGGGAATTGTCGCAGCACGCGGGTTCAAAGGGTATCCGCAGCATTTTGAGCGTACCCCTGCTGCGCGAGAATGAGAGCATCGGAGCGATCCTGCTACGTCGCACCGAAGTGCACGCCTTCAGTGACAAGCAAATCGCTTTATTGCAGACCTTTGCCGATCAGGCCGTGATCGCCATCGGCAACGTCCGCCTGTTCGAAGAGGTTCAGGAGCGGACGCGCGACTTGTCGAAGTCCCTTGATGACTTGCGCACCGCGCAGGATCGACTGGTACAGACGCAAAAACTCGCCTCGCTCGGCCAGCTCACGGCAGGCATTGCGCACGAGATCAAGAACCCGCTCAATTTCGTCAACAATTTTTCCGCGCTTTCGGCGGAGCTGACCGATGAGCTAAACGAGGTGCTCAAACCCGCCGCGCTCAGCGACACGATTCGTGAGGAAGTCGATGAATTGACGGCCATGCTGAAGGACAATCTCGAAAAAGTGGTCCAGCACGGCAAACGCGCCGACTCCATCGTCAAGAACATGCTGCTGCATTCGCGCGAAGGTTCCGGCGAACACCGGCCCGCGGACATCAATGCGCTTTTGGATGAGAGCCTCAATCTCGCCTATCACGGCGCGCGGGCCGAGAAGCGGGAGTTCAATGTCACCTTGCAAAGAGACTTCGACGCGATGGCCGGCACCATCGAAGTGTTTCCGCAAGAAATCACCCGCGTATTCCTGAATTTGATCTCGAACGGTTTTTATGCGGTGACGAAACGCAAGACCGAGAATGGCAATTCAGGTTTTGATCCGGTCCTCCGTGCAACCACAAGAAATCTCGGTGACACGGTGGAGATCCGCATTCGCGATAACGGCATTGGCATTCCGGCCGAGGTGAAGGAAAAGATGTTCAATCCGTTCTTTACGACGAAGCCGGCAGGTGAAGGGACCGGCCTTGGCCTTTCGATGAGCCACGACATCATCGTGAAACAGCACGGTGGCACGATCGAGGTCGAAACGGAGCCCGGGCAGTTCACGGAATTCACGATCGTTCTGCCGCGGACCAGCATTCATTCAAACAAAATCAGGGGACAGACGTGAGCATTTTGGTTCTTGTGGTTGATGATGAGCCGGACGTGGAGGCGCTGTTCCGCCAGCAATTCCGGCGGGATTTGCGCGCGCAACGCTTCGCGATGGATTTTGCCGTTTCAGCGGCGGACGCGCTGGCGCGCATTGCAAGCACGATCGAACAGTCGCTGATACTGATCCTCTCGGACATCAACATGCCCGGCATGACCGGCCTTGAAATGCTGCCCAAAGTTAAAGCGTTGCGGCCTGACGTTCCCGTTATCATGATTACCGCCTATGGCGATCCCGAGACCAAACGCAAAGCGATCGAAGGTGGTGCGGAGGGATTGTTGACCAAGCCGATCGACTTCACCTTGCTAAAGGAGGAAATCGACACGCGGCTGGAACGGGCTAGTTGAACCGCGAACTCACGGCTTGAAGAACGCGGGATTGTTGAGCGCCTTGATCATGGTGTCCACCATGTCGGCGGCGCCGTGATCTTCGCGCTCTTCCAGGAGCTCCCACATCTTGCGCAGATTGGCGCGCATCGGCGCCTTCAGCGAGGGGTCGCGTTCGATCAGGGTCCGCGCGATGCAGAAGGCGATGCCTTCGGTGCCCATCCGGGTCTGCTCGATGGTGGGTTTGCTCATGGCCGGCTCCTTGTCGATTTCGTTGTCAGACTTGCTGGCCGCTGTTAGATCAAATCGCTGACCATGGATAGCCAGGGCAGCAGAGCTGCCAGCGCGGAAGGTGTCTCGGCCCTACTCCGCCATCTGCACCGGCGTGGCCGGCCCGGCCAGCGGCTTTTCTTCCATCAGAATCATGCAGAGCGAGGCAAAGGCGAGCAGTGCAGCGGCTGCGCCGAACACATAATGGAATGCTGTGACCATGTCGGCAGCTGCGATCGAACTCACCGGACCGCGATGCTCTCCGCCAAGCGAAATATCCGCACCTAACGCCATCAACAGGATCGCGGAGAACGCTGCCACCGTGAACGACGACATCAGCGCGCGGAAGAAATTCATCGCGCCGGTGACGGTGCCGACCTGCGACCGCGCCACCGAATTCTGCAGCGAGACCACGCTGACCGGAAATACCGTGCCGAGGCCCAGCGCGAATACCGAGAGCAGCACCAGAAGTGCCCACAGCGGCAGCGCCGTGAGCGCAAGTGCAATTCCAGCCAGCGCCGCGCACGACGTCCCGATGATCGCAACCCGCTTATAGTGCTTGGCGTGCGCCATGGTGCGGCCGGCGATCGCGGCGCCGCCGGTTGAAACCGCCGCCAGCGGAATCAACGCAAGTCCCGCCTGGCTGGCGCTGAGCTGATAAACCACCTCGTAATAGAGCGGCAGATGCACGGTCAGTCCCAGCATCGCGCCCAGCCCGCAGCCGCCGGCGGCCATGGCGTAGGGCACGACCGTTCCGCCCATCAGCGCCAGCGGCAAAAAAGGCTCTTCGGCAGTTCCGGCATGCCGCACGAACGCGAGCGCCAGCGCGACGGACGCACCGACCATCGCCATGATCGTTGGCGATAGCCACAGATAGCGATTGCCGCCCCACGTCAGCACCAGCATGAACACGACCGCGGAGGCCATCAGCAGCACGCCGCCGAGCCAGTCGACCTTGCGCCTTCGGTGAAACACAGGGATCTTGCCCATCTTCGGCAGCAGCAGCGCCAGCGATGCGAGCCCGAGCGGCACGTTGATCCAGAAGATCATCGACCAGTGCAGATGTTCGGCAAACACGCCGCCGAGGATAGGCCCTCCTATACCTGCCGCGACCCATACGCCGCTGAAATAGGCCTGATACTGGCCGCGCTCGCGTGGCGTCACCACGTCCGAAATCACCGTCTGCACGATCGGCATGATGCCGCCGCCGCCGAGCCCCTGCAGCCCGCGCGCCAGTATCAGTACCGGCATGTTCGGCGCCAGCGCGCACAATACCGAGCCCGCGACGAACAGGCTGAGCGCCAGGATGATCATGGCGCGGCGGCCGTAGATGTCGCTCAGCGTGCCGAACACCGGCGCCACCGCGGTCGATGCCAGCAGATAGGCGGTGATGACCCAGGACAGGTTGGATACGTCCTGGAATTGCCGGCCGATGGTCGGCAGCGCGGTAGCGACGATGGTCTGGTCGAGGGCGGCCAGAAACATCGTCAGCATCAAGCTCATCAGGATGGTGCGGACTTCGCGTTGGGTCAGCGGCGCCCGCGGCGCGATCGGCGGCGAATCGCTGATATCGATGACCTCAGCCGGCACTTGCGACAGATCGCCGGCGATGGCTTCGGGCAATGCCTGTGGGTCAGCCGGTTGAGGGCTCTGCCGTTCAAACTTGTTCATACGGGCTTATGTTTATTTGGAGGCGCGACGGGAGGCCACGCGGAATCGCTGTGTGCGCAGTAATCTAAGCGGCAAATCGAAGCTGCGGCAGCGGGTTGCGCGCATGGGTGCCCCCCGCGAAGCTGCCATCGCAATGCTGCGAATAGCGTTGGCGGTATTCAGGATTGTGGCCGCTTTTTGAGACGCGCGCGCTTCGGCAGTAGCGCCGGCCATTGCACGATGTGATCTTCGAGGTCGGCGTCCGCGATCTCGTTCTCCGTCCCCTGCACCCGCCCGCGCACGGAGACACCGGCTTCGTGAACCGTATTGGGATCGCCCGAAATAAGCGGATGCCACCAATAGAGATCGCGGCCCTCCGCCACGAGCTTGTAGCCGCAGCTCGGCGGCAGCCAGTTCAGGGTGCGGACATTTGCCGGAGTGAGCCTCACGCAGTCCGGAACCAAGTCGGACCGGTTTGCATAATCCTTGCAGGCACATAGACCCGCATCCAGAAGCTTGCAGGAAACGTGGGTGAAATAGATCTTGCCGGTATCCTCGTCCTCGAGCTTTTCGAGGCAGCACCGCGCGCAGCCATCGCACAGGCTTTCCCATTCGGCGTTAGACATCTCCTCCAACGTCTTGGTCTTCCAAAAGAATCCCTCTTGATTGGAGGGCGGCTTGGGTTGGGCGGTCATGAGTCCTGACGTTTCGGAGCGGCGGTGGGCTAAAGCCCTTCTAGGGGCTGCGACGACAAGATTGCAAGTGGGGTGGTTCGGCGGCCGCTCAAGAGGCGGGTGGCGTTAGCCCAGCTGTTCAAATCGTAGCAGGACCATTGGTTTATGGTCCCCGCTCGGTTAGAACGACAGCGCGTCCCCAACGACGCAAAAAGTGCCTTGGGTTTGCCGCAACACTCCCGCATGACGTCTCAACGGCGCCGGCCAGGTGCTTGAGCGCTGCGAACTGACCAAGGGTCCTAGTGCCGCCGATTTGAAGTTCCTGCACCACACAAGCGGCAAGCTCGATCAGGAACTTCAAATTGAAAAGCGGCACTAGAATCTGAGATTTACTAGTGCCCTTTGTTTTCCGAAGTTCGTACAAGGGGTGCGGAATCGTATGCGAACTTCGGAAAACGGGCACTAGTGCGCGAAATCGTACCACCGGAATGGAAGCAGAAAATCCGGCACTGGCTGCTGGATTTCGACGCGCGCATCGATTCGACGCTGTTCTCTTCCGCCAAGGGCGCGCGCGAACTCTATGAGCGGTTCTCGACGTTCATGGACCGCTTTTATGTCGGCCGCTGGAAACGCTGGGTCTTCATCGAGCCGGCATCCGAAGCCGCCACAATCGGGCTCGGCGGCCTGATCCTGATGCTGGCGCTGGCGGTGCCGGCATTTCGTGAAACCGCCGACGACGACTGGCTGAAGAAATCCGATCTCGCGGTGACGTTCCTCGATCGCTACGGCAATCCGATCGGCAGCCGGGGCATCAAGCACAATGATTCCATACCGCTGGAAGACTTTCCGGACAATCTGATCAAGGCGACGCTGGCCACCGAGGACCGCCGCTTCTACGACCATTTCGGCATCGATGTCGCGGGCACCGCGCGCGCGCTGGTGACCAACGCGCAAGCCGGTGGCGTGAGACAGGGCGGCTCGTCGATCACCCAGCAGCTCGCGAAGAACCTGTTCCTGAACAACGAGCGCACCATCGAGCGCAAGGTCAAGGAAGCGTTTCTCGCGGTCTGGCTGGAGACGCGGCTCACCAAGAATGAAATTCTGAAACTCTATCTCGACCGCGCCTATATGGGCGGCGGCACCTTCGGCGTCGATGGCGCTGCGCATTTCTATTTCAATAAATCGGCGCGCGACGTCAATCTCGCGGAAGCCGCGATGCTGGCCGGGCTGTTCAAGGCGCCCACCAAATACGCGCCGCACATCAACCTGCCAGCCGCCCGCGCACGTGCCAACGTGGTGCTGGACAATTTGGTCGACGCCGGCTTCATGACGGAAGGCCAGGTGTTCGGTGCTCGACGCAATCCGGCCAACGCGGTCGATCGCCGCGACGAGAACTCGCCGAACTATTATCTCGACTGGGCGTTCGACGAGATGCGCAAGCTGGTCGACACGTTTCCGAAATCCTACGTCGAGCGCGTGTTCGTGGTCCGCACCGCGATCGATATGAACGTGCAGCGCGCCGCGGAAGAAGCTATCGAACACCAGCTGCGCCAATTCGGCCGCGACTACCACGCGACGCAGGCCGCCACCGTAGTAGCCGATCTCGACGGCGGCGTGCGCGCGATGGTCGGCGGGCGCGACTATGGCGCCAGCCAGTTCAACCGTGCCGTCGACGCCTACCGGCAGCCCGGTTCGTCGTTTAAGCCTTATGTCTACTCAACCGCGCTGATGAACGGTTTCAAGCCGACCTCTATCGTGGTCGACGGTCCGGTCTGCATCGGCAACTGGTGTCCGCAGAATTACGGCCACTCCTATTCCGGCGCGGTGACGCTGACGCAGGCGATCACCCGGTCGATCAACGTCGTTCCGGTAAAACTGTCGATTGCCATCGGCGGCAAGGGCGGACCGAAGGCCGGCCGCGCCAAGATCGTGGAGGTTGCGCGCCGCTTCGGCATCAAGGCGCCGCTGCCGGATACGCCGTCGCTGCCGATCGGCGCCGACGAAGTCACCGTGCTCGAGCACGCCGTGGCCTATGCGACGTTCCCCAACAAGGGCAAATCGGTCACGCCGCATGCGGTGCTGGAAGTTCGCACCGGCTCCGGCGATCCGGTCTGGCGCTTCGACCGCGACGGCAAGAAACCGCTGCAAGCCATTCCGGCATCGGTCGCATCAGACATGGCGGGCATGATGAGCCACGTCGTCAGCGAAGGTACCGCGCGCCGCGCGGCGCTCGACGGCATTCCGACTGCCGGCAAGACCGGCACCACCAACGCGTATCGCGACGCGTGGTTCGTCGGTTATACCGGCAACTTCACCTGCGCGGTCTGGTACGGCAATGACGATTATTCGCCGACCAACCGCATGACCGGCGGCTCGCTGCCGGCGCAGACTTGGCACGACATCATGGTCGCGGCCCATCAGGGCGTCGAGATCAAGGAGATCGCTGGCATCGGCGCGGGAACAAAATTGCCACCTCCCGCGACCACCGCAGCGATCGCGGCCAGCGGGGCGCCGAAGCCTCCTGATATCAAGCCGGGACCGCCACCGATCCTCACCAGACGCGGCGCCGATATTCTGGTGCGCGTGGAAAAGATGCTCGACGAGGCCGGCAAGACCGCGGGAAAAACCTCGTCTGGCGATCCGGTGAAGCCCGGTAAGCCGGTGTCGTCTACCTCCGTGGCATTCCCGGACAGCTTTGCGGCGGCAACACCAGGCGACGCGGCTGCGCCCGTGCCGGGCAAGAACTAGTGAATGATCCGGAAAAGTGGGAACCGGTTTTCCCTCGGGACAAACGCGAAGCGTTTGCCCGGAGATCATGCGCAAACAGCAAACAAAGGTGCAGCCCTGGCCAGCTTCAGCACGACGGATGTTCAGTCCTGCGGATCAACCCCGCTCTCCGGATCGGCCGCGCGCTTGAGCGCGGCGCGCGCGGCGGCGCGATGCACGGGCCTGATGTGGCTTGCCACAAGACGTATCGCGGTGGCGAGCACGGCCGCATCGTCGGTGAAGCCGAGCACCGGCATCATGTCCGGAATGAAATCGAACGGCAGGACGAAATAGGCGAGGGCGCCGAGCAGCGCCGCCTGCACATGACGCGGCGTTTCTTTGTCGAACGCGCAGTAATAGGCTGCGAGCAGATCCTCGGCGAAGGGCAACTGGGTTATCACCCGCTTGAACTTGATCCAGAAGCGCCGACGGACGCTCTCGCGGTCTTTCGCCAGCCGGTCGGCCGGCTCGAAACCAACGGTATGATCGGTTGCCATTCTTGCCGCCCCCTGAGACGCGCGCCAATCGTGCAGCCCATCTAAATTGGGCATGGCGCGCCATCGATGCAAGATTTAGGAATCTCACGCCCCGAATTGGCCGG
>DASXJV010000116.1:0-21801 GCA_036497205.1 Bradyrhizobium sp. | reverse complement strand
GAAGCCAAGAAAATGATCCGCGGGCGCGCCGCAGTCATGGCCAAGATCGAAAAGCCGCAGGCGATCGACCGACTCCCTGAAATCCTGGAGGCGTCCGACGCCTTGATGGTGGCGCGCGGCGATCTCGGCGTCGAGCTGCCGCTGGAGCGGGTGCCAAGCCTGCAGAAACAAATGACGCGGCTGGCGCGTCGCGCCGGCAAGCCGGTAGTGATCGCGACCCAGATGCTGGAATCGATGATCCAGTCGCCGGTGCCGACGCGCGCCGAGGTCTCGGACGTCGCAACGGCGGTCTACGAGGGCGCCGACGCGATCATGCTGTCGGCAGAGTCAGCCGCCGGCAAGTTTCCGGTCGAAGCGGTGTCGACCATGAATCGCATCGGCGAGGAAGTCGAGCGTGATCCGACCTATCGCGGCGTGCTCAATGCGCAGCGAGCAGAACCGGAGGCTACCGTCGGCGACGCCATTGCCGACGCCGCGCGGCAAATTGCCGAGACACTCGATCTGTCCGCAATCATCTGCTGGACCAGTTCAGGATCGACCGCGCTGCGGGTCGCGCGCGAGCGGCCGAAGCCGCCGGTGGTGGCGATCACGCCGAACCTCTCGACGGGGCGCAAGCTATCGGCGGTCTGGGGCGTGCATTGCGTGGTCGCGGAAGACGCGAAGGATTTGGACGACATGGTCAGCCGCGCCGGCTCAATCGCGTTCCGCGACGGTTTTGCCCGGGCCGGACAACGTGTGATCATCGTTGCCGGCGTGCCGCTCCGCGCTCCCGGCACCACCAACATGTTGCGCATCGCCTCTGTGGGCCCGGACGGCGACGCGGATATGTGAGATCGCGCGTGCTGCGACATCACCTCCGTTGCGGAAACTTCAGAGTAGCGTCGCATTCAGCGTGATCTTCGTATTCAACAGCTTCGATACCGGGCACTCGGCCTTTGCCTTGCCCGCAAGCTCCTCGAATTTCGCTTTGTCCGCGGCGGGGATTTTCGCATTCAGCGTGAGGTGCACGGATGTGATGGCAAAACCGTCGTCCTGCTTCTCAAGCGTGACGTCGGCTCTGGTCTCCATCTGCTCGGCGGTGAGCTTGGCTTCACCGAGGATCAGCGACAGCGCCATGGTGAAACAGGCGGCATGCGCAGCCCCGATCAGCTCTTCCGGATTCGAGCCCGGTTTGCCCTCGAAGCGGCTGGCGAAGCCGTAGGGGTAATCCTTCAACGCGCCGCTCTTGGTCGAAATCGCGCCCTTGCCGTCCTTGATGCCGCCCTGCCATTTGGCCGATCCGGAAGTCGTCGTCATGGGATTCTCCATGGGATGGGTTGAACGGATAGCGCTTCTTAAGCGACCAATGCGGCGGAATGTGTGAATTGACGAGGGCGACATGAGATTCCGGCTTCTCTCCGCCGCAACGATCGCATGCTGGATGCTGGCCGTGACGCCGGTGTCGGCGGGCTACTGGAACTACGGCTGCAAGGGCAGCGTTGGCGATACCACCGTGACCTTCGACCGCAACGCCTTTCTGATCATGCCCAAGGCGCTCGCCAAGGGTGACATCGCCGGGCTGGTCAACAGCGAAATCTTTGCCTTCGACGCAGACGACAATAATTCCGGTTTCATGACCACGATGAAATTCGCCAGTGGGGCCTATCCCGATCAGAAAATCGTCCTGACCGAAAAATCATCAAAGAAAACCTCCGAACAGGCCGGACACCTCGGCACACGCGAGAAGACGACAACGACCTTCAGGAAAACATATCACTACCAGCGGATCGGCTGGCCCGATTCGCCGGAGGCTGACATCGTCATGGACTGCATCCAATATATGCTGACGGCGCCGTAAGTCTCACATCCCGGCCAGCGTTTTCGGCGGCAGCACTGCCTGCACCACGAGGCCGCGGGCGCGGGCGTCCATCACGCCGACGGCCCGCAACGCCAAGAGCGTCACGGTTTGAACGGCGTCGCGTAGTTTTGCGGGATCGTCCATGTTGTCCGGCGCCAATGGCCCGACCAGCGATTCATGCAGCGCGCCGAGCAGCGCGGTCGCGGCCAGTGAAGTGTCCTGCGCGGGCAGATGTCCGGCGCGTACCGCGGCGTCGATCCGGGCTGAGATCTCGCCGGCGACCTCGCGGCGGCTTGCCAGCCGCGACGCGGTGACGTCGACATCGACCGGCTCGGCCAGGATGCCCCATGCGAGCTTGCGCTGCGATAGCACGTGCACGGCGATCGTGGTGACGGCCGCCGCCAGCGCCGATGATGGCCCGGGCGCCGCATCCGCCGCGCGGTGGATCGCGGCCAGCTCATCGCGCGAGACGTCCGCGATCAATTCGGAAATCAGATCGGCCTTGGAAGGGAAATAGCGATAGACCGTGCCGGCGGCGACATTGGCCCGGATCGCGACCGGCGCGATTTGCACCGCGGCCATCCCTCCCTCGGCGGCAGCAGCCCGCGCCGCCGCCAGAATGGCGCTACGCCGCGCCGCTAGCCGCTTCACCACCTGCTGGGTTCGCCGATAAACCATGGCGCGTTTCTTGTCCCGGTAGGCCCGCGTACCGGTTCGATTGGCCGGAACACGCACGTCTTCAATGTCTTAAGCTATTTTGCCAAAAATTGCTTTGAAGAACTGAACAACTATTCAGGACGTCTGACAAGATAAATCGGGGCCATCTCACCTGGATTTGCAGAGTTCAAACTCGATACCCTGCAAATAGCCCTGTCCCAGACCTCGTAGCCGGCGGCGTTGAGGTGGATGCCATCGAGAGTATGCCGTTCCGGCATGGCCGGCAAAGGAATGAATATCGCGCGAGCTTCTTTAGCGAGCTCGGGCAAGATCGCGTTATAGCTGTCGATTACGGCGACGCTGACCTTTTTCGCCTCTTCCAATCTGACTTCGGGCGGCGGTATCGCTGCAACGGCGCTGCGTGGCGTCAACGCTGCCAATTCGGTCAGCAGCGCGCGGTAGTTTGAGCTGTATTGCTCGACGCTATTCGGTATCGCCGCATCGTTCGTTCCGAGCGAGACAACCACCAACGCGGCTCGCTTGCTGCCAAGCGACTCCGCAAGAATCGAGCCGAGATGGCTCGCGGTTGAGGCGCCTCCGATCCCGGCGTTGATAATCGGATGACCGCATAACGACCGCGGCAAAATCGATGCCTCAACAATGCTGTCGCCAAGAACGACGACCGCGTCATCAAATCGCGCCAGCGTCGACCGGATGACGAATTGTCGCGTCGCTCCGTGGGTGTCGAACATGACTTCACGCTTTGGCCATGCTGCCCATGCACAGGCGGCCACCAATGCAACGAGGGCTGCACGCGTCCCGTTCATTCGGCCGCTACGACGCGATCGACACCGACCGTTGTCACGCCAGGGTCTTCATGGGCTGCATTGGACATGCGCTTTCGCAATCCTCTTGATAGCTCAAGCGCGCGGAGATCGACCTCGAGAAAAAATATGCTGCAGACAAAGGCAAGGCATATCCCGGCAACGATGGCGCTCACGCGAGCCAGTTCAATTCCGACAACGCCGTTCAATAGCAGGAATAAAGCGGCCGCAGGCCCGAACAGGATCGGCCAGTGAATCAAATAAACCGGAAACGACAATTTGGACCGGGCAACGAGCCATGGCCTGGATAGAAAGGCACGCGCAACCTCAAGATCGATGATCCCGACCAGGACGAGGATCGCTCCAAATGTCTTCTGCTGCATCGGGGCGAACTGACCGGGGAAAAGGAAGTACGTTGGATCGGCGCATAGGCTCCGCAACCATTGCGGCTGCCACACTTCCGCGAGCACGCACAGAAAAACTCCAAAAATGATGAAGAAAATCGGCAGCAGCTGGCGAACCGGCGCAGGCCTTTCCGCGCGATCGAATGTTGCCAGCAGATGACCGATGAAGAAGCAGATATAGGCGCTTCGGATCGTGAAGATCGCACCCAGCAGCACCATCGACCACCACAAAGCGCGCGATCGGCGCGCGCACCAGCACAACCCCAGCACGATCATCGAGCCATAGAACTCGATGCTCAGTGTCCACAGCGGCGCAACGAAGGATTGCTCGACCGGCTGCTGCCAGGGCGCCAGAAAAGCAACGCCGGGTAATCCACTATAGCCGAGAAACAATGCATTGACCGTACCGTCCCTGATAATTGAGAGGATCGAAACGTCGGCGTTCCATTGGCTAGCGAACCAGGCCGATCCGCTGAGATCGCCAGCCTGCACGTTCGGCTTGCCGAACATCAACATCACGGCTGCAGCAACCAGCGTTGCACTGATACCCGGCAACCCGAGGCGGATTACCCGGGCCAGGATTTGCGAAGACGGTTGCGCCAGATGACGCTCGAACGAACGGGTCAGGACATACCCGCTGAGCGCAAAGAAGATGTAGACGGCCGAATAGCCGTCATACAGAAAATATAGCGGGGACAGGTGAATATACCCGGCGACCGTTGCGCCTGCGGGTAGCGAAAACACCAGCTCCGGGGAAAAGGCCGCCAAGAAATGCAGCAGCAGAACCTGCAGGGCTGCGAGTCCTCTGATCGATTCGAGATAGGCGATCCGGGGCACTTTTTCGCGCGGGCCTGCTGGGCACTGGGGCGCGGAACTACTCATCGGTCAGGCATTGGCCAGGCCGTTGCGACCCCAATATCTGGTGATGATGCCGTACTGCTGCGCCAGAGCCCGCAGCGACCCGCGATCAATCCCGACACGATCAGCGTTGCCACGAAGCCGGTCGGTGCCCCCACCAACGGATAGAACAGCAGAAGTGCCGCGATCAGTCCGAGTGCTGGCAATTCATAATGCTGAAAGCCCTGGCTCGATCCGATCCGGACCAGGAACGCCACCGCAATCGCCAACACCATCAGGTCATAGAGAAACAGATATGGCGTGATCAGCAACGTCCCGGCCGCGAGGGCTGCTGCTTTCAACGGATAGCTAATGCGGCTGCGCCACATCAGCGCGAGCAACACCGCAACCGCAGCACTCATGATCCACTGGAACACCCACGCCAGTTGCTCGGTGCCGCCGAAATACCGCACCAGCGCGAAGATGCTTTGCATCTTGCCCCAGGGGGCGCGGCCCTCGGTGAGGAAGGCTTGCGAGAACATCGGCAGCCAGTGAAAGAACGCCTGCCAGCTCTCGGTACCGAAGGCGAGCCAGGAAGCGAATGCCATCGTGACCGCAACGATTCCCGCCGTGACAAACACGGTCCACTGCGAGGCTGCGATCAGCACCAGGGGAAACAGCAGCCCGTATTGCGGCTTGTAGCTCAACAGCCCGAGACAGATGCCGGAGAGCACCGGCCGCGTCGGCATCAGATAAAGCGTGCCGCCGATCAGCGACGCCGTGAGGAAACCGTTTTGACCGACCAGCGTGTTGGTGAGCACCACCGGAAATGCCGCCGCCAGCAACAAGCCGTACGGCCGTCCGAGGATCGCGCGCATGACGGCGAGATAGGGCACGAGGCTTGTCGCAGCCCAGCCGATGAACGCTACCGCATAAGGAAAATGCGCCAGCAGGCTTGCGACGAACAAAAAGGGCGGCGGATAGTGCCAGGCGAAGTTGCCCTCATAGCTCTGACCGAGCACCGCGACCTGAACCTGCTTCTGGATATCCCAGTCGTAGGCTTGCGCGGCATGGCCATCGAGCACGAGGCGCCCGGCGGACCAGACGTTGACGAAATCGGTCGGGATGCCCAGGCCCTTTTCGTCGAATATCCACCAATGGGCGAAAAATGCCGTCGGAAAAAACGATGCATTGATGACGAACAGTACAAAGCACACGTTCAGGAGCGATGAGGGAATCGCGCTGTACTCCGAAGAATTCGTCGGCGCGGCTACAAGCGAGGCCATGCGAAGTCCTTTTCGCGCTCGCGCCGCGCCTTGGCAGAACGCGCGCGCCCCGCAACCAATAAGGCAAACAGCCCTTAAAAAATCTTAAGCAATGAGGCGGTTCTGGCGGGATTTCACGGCGAAACGGCCGGTCCGGCGCTCAAGGGCGGAACAGCGCAGGGACGCTGCCCGCTCTCGGCTGTGGATGAGAGGCGAAAATACCCGTGCATAAAAAAACGCGGCGTTGCCGCCGCGCTCTCTGTTCAACTTGCCGAGCCCTTCAGGCCTGCGGCTGCGGCTCCAGCCCGGCGTCCGGATCGGGGCGCGGGCGCGGCTTGCCGGCGGGCGGCACCGCCGACGTGCGCGGAGCGGTCGGCTCCAGCACCGACTCGCGGTTCGGCTTCTTGCCCTTAAGCAGATCGATGATCTCGTCGCCGGTCAGGGTTTCGAATTCAAGCAGCCCCTTGGCGAGCGACTCGAGGTCGGCGCGCTTCTCGGTCAGAATCTTGGTCGCCTGGTTATATCCCTCTTCGACCAGACGCCTGATCTCGCTGTCGATCTTCTGAACGGTCGCCTCGGAGGCATTCTGGGTGCGCGATACCGACATGCCCAGGAAAACCTCGTCCTGATTCTCGCCATACGACACCGTGCCGAGTTCCTCGGAGAGGCCCCAGCGCGTCACCATCATCCGTGCCAGCCGGGTCGCCTGCTCGATATCCGACGCTGCGCCTGATGTGACCTTCTCGCGACCGAACACCAGTTCCTCCGCCACGCGTCCGCCCATCATGATGGCAAGGCGCGAGGTCATCTGTTCGAGCGACATCGACAGCTTGTCGCGCTCGGGCAGCTGCATCACCATGCCGAGCGCACGGCCACGCGGAATGATCGTCGCCTTGTGGATTGGATCGGTCGCAATCACATTAAGACCGACGATGGCGTGGCCGCCTTCGTGATACGCGGTCAGCATCTTCTCTTCTTCGGTCATCACCAGCGACTTGCGCTCGGCGCCCATCATCACCTTGTCTTTGGCCTCTTCGAACTCGGACTGCGTCACCATGCGCTTGTTGCGCCGCGCCGCCGTCAGCGCCGCTTCGTTGACAAGGTTCATCAGGTCGGCACCGGAGAAACCGGGAGTGCCGCGGGCAATGGTCTTGAGGTTGATATCCGGCGCCAAAGGCACCTTGCGGACGTGAACCTTGAGAATCTGCTCGCGGCCGACGACATCCGGATTCGGAACCACCACCTGGCGGTCGAACCGGCCGGGGCGCAGCAGTGCCGGATCGAGCACGTCCGGCCGGTTGGTCGCCGCGATCAGGATTACGCCTTCATTGGCCTCGAAGCCGTCCATCTCGACCAGCAACTGGTTCAGGGTCTGCTCGCGCTCGTCATTGCCGCCGCCGAGGCCGGCGCCGCGATGCCGGCCGACCGCGTCGATTTCGTCGATGAAGATGATGCAGGGCGCATTCTTTTTGGCCTGTTCGAACATGTCGCGGACGCGGCTGGCGCCGACGCCGACGAACATCTCGACGAAGTCGGAGCCCGAGATCGTGAAGAACGGCACATTGGCTTCGCCGGCGACCGCGCGCGCGATCAGCGTCTTGCCGGTGCCGGGAGGGCCGACCAGGAGCACGCCGCGCGGAATCCGTCCGCCGAGCCGCTGGTACTTGCCGGGGTCGCGCAGGAATTCCACGATCTCCTGCAGATCCTGCTTGGCTTCATCGACGCCGGCGACGTCCTCGAACGTCACCCGGCCATGCGCCTCGGTCAGCATCTTGGCCCGCGACTTGCCAAAACCCATCGCCTTGCCGGCGCCGCCCTGCATCTGCCGCGACAGGAAGATCCACACCCCGATCAGTGCGATGAACGGCAACCAGGAAACCAGCAGCGACACGAACCACGGCACGTTGTCGCCGGGCGGTTTCGCGGTAATCGAGACCTTGCCGTTATACAGGCGCGAGACCAGCGTCGGATCGTTCGGCGCGTAGGTCTGGAAGCTAGAGCCGTTGGTGAAGGTGCCGTGGATTTCCGGTCCCTGGATGACGACGTCGCGAACGTGATTCTGATCGACTTCAGTCAAGAGCTGCGAGAACGAGATGTCCTGCGAGGACGCGCGCTGACCAGGGTTCTGGAAGAGCGTGAACAGTGCCAACAAGAGCAAGACAATAATAACCCAGAGGGCGAAATTGCGCAGATTGGCGTTCATCGAACTTCCTTCGTGGTCGCGCGGATCGCGGCCTTATTCCTTGGTCAGTGTCCTTGGGCAGGCCATGAGGGAATCCCTCGGTCGGCTGTATTACAATCTAGGTGCCGCCCCGGTCGCTGCCAAGGGAACCACGCAGGACTATTTAACGCATCTTAGCGCGATTCCCGTTCAAATAATGGCGGTAAAACCGGTGTTTTCCGGGCTGGTTAAGGCTCCAGGCACGTTTATGACAACGACGCCGGTGCTCGACGGAAGACGCGCTATTTCGCCCGGCGGCGGGGTGGCGCCGGCTCGACGCGGATCCGGCCGCCGATCAGGCTGACCAGCGCACCGGCAAGGGTCTGTTTCAGCCTCATGCGGCGGGCTGCAGTCTTATTCGCGCCTGCCCGGTCCAATGCCGACAGCAAGGCTTCCACCTTGCCAAGTTCTGCCGGCCCCTCATGACCGAACCGGTCAATCGCGCGCAGCAGTAACCGCAGGCGGATTTCCTCCGGCATCGCGGCAAACGCCTTGGCATCGAACGTCTTGACGTCAAAGGCCTTGGCGTCAAAGGCCTTGGCGTCAAAGGCTTTGGCGTCGAATCCCGGATGCGATGCTTCGCGATCCCTCAGCGCGAGATAGCGCTCGGCGCCATCGACCAGAACCTCCACCGCGGCGTTTGCCCGGGCAAGCCGCGCCGCCAGCCGCGCCAGATTGCGCGTATCGCCACCTTCAGCGGCGAGAACCGGCATCACCGCGCGGAGGCGAGGTCGGGTAAAATTTAAGTCGCGGTTGGTCGGATCGTCAGCGAAATCGATTTTGGCCTTCTTGAGCGTCGCGATGAGCTGCGATTTCGAAACACTCAAGAACGGGCGTGCCAGCAGCACACCTTCTCGCTCGGATTCTCGCGCCATCGCCGCCAGACCGGCGATGCCGCTGCCGCGCAACAGACGCATCAGCAGGGTCTCGGCTTGATCATCACGGGTATGCGCTGTGAGGATATGGGTCGCACCGCTGGCCCGGGCTGCTTGCGCCAGCAGGCGGTAACGTGCTGCCCGCGCCGCGGCTGGCAATCCGGTTTTCGGTTTGGCGCCGGTCCAGCGCACCGTGCGATGCGGCAGATCGAGGGTGCGCGCCAGGCGCTTGACGTCGCGCGCCTCGCGCGCCGCCTCGGAGCGCAAGCCGTGATCGACGGTGACGGCAATGAGGCGCGGACCGCGGGCCAAGGCGCGGCGCCAGCGGGCCGCAAGCCACATCAGCGCGATTGAATCGGGGCCGCCGGAAACAGCGAGAACGATCGCAGGAACGGCTTTCCAATCCGCGAACAGGCGTCTCGCATTCTGTGCCGAGATCGGGGAATTGTCGTCGTCTGACATGGCGTCGCCGGCTGATGTCGAAGCCTATTTATAGATTCGAACAACCCGGCTTTAGCACTTAACCCGCTTTTGCTCACGGTCCACGGCCAGTTTGACGCCGCTTGAGGCGCGGGGATATTTCCGCGTCACCTCCCCGAGCGCCGCGCAGGCCGCCTCCTTCTCTTTCAAGGCCGCCAGCGATTGTCCGAGCCGCAGTAATGCGTCCGGGGCTTTCGCCGACTTATCGAATTTGGTGGTCACTGCGAGGAAGGATTCCGCGGCGTCGCGATAGAGCTGACGCTGAAAAAGGCTCTCGCCCAGCCAATATTGAGCGTCCGCCATCAACGGATCGCTGGGGTGTTTTTGCGCGAAGTTGCGCATCGTCTCTTCGGCCAACGCATAGTCCTTGCGCTGCATATAGCCAATGCCGAGATCGAACTCGTCCCTCGGAGTTGCCGACGGCGGTAAGGTGGTCAGCGCGGCGCTCGCGCCGGGGCTTCGGGGCGGCGGGGGTGCTCCCGGCGGATTATGCGGGCCGCCGGTGTTTGCCAGATCGAGCGGCTCCCCCGCTCCGCGTCCGCCCGGAGCGCCGATGGGCGCTTCCGCGGGAATCGGGAGCTGACCGCCGCCGAGCGCTTGCGGTACACCCGGGGCATTCGGACTCTGGCCGGGATCGAAGGCATCGCCACGGCGCCGGCCTTGCGCCTGCGGCACTCCTTGCGGTTCCTGGACAATCGGCGCCGGAGCGGCAATCTGCTGGTCATAACCCGGCTGCGCGGGGGGCTGCCGATAACCCGGACTCGGCTGCATCGGAGGCGCCGCCGCGATGTTGGGCTGGCCGACGGAGGGTTGGCCGCCCGGAGCGGCTTGCACGCCACCCTGAAGCAATCTCAGGCGATCTTCGAGTTGCCGGTTGCGATATTGCAGCTCCTCATTCTGGCCGGTGAGCTGCCGCAATTGATTCTCAAGTTGCTGAATTCGCATTTCCGGGTCGACATCATCGGACTGCGCGAAGGCGTGTGAAGATAGCGCGAGCATCGCGGAGATTGCCGCGGCCCCTGTAATTCTATGAAATCTAGACGACATTTTGGCCTGACGACGAAATCGGCATGACATCGAAAGCGGAACACATTGAGAGATGGAGTGCGCCAAAAATGTGACTGGTGCCCGATCCGCTCGTTTCATGCCGAAGGTCTACTAGTATCCCTTCCTAACAAGCAAGTGGCTTGGCTAACCGGATCGTCGCGAATTTACAAGGAGCGGGAAAGCCACACTGCTCCTGCTTCATGGTGGCCCCGGCTTCGACCATTCGATCTACAAGCCCGCCTACTCGGCCTTGGCGGACATCGGCCAGATTATCTACCTGGATGATCGAGGCAATGGCTGCTGCATTGGTTCACAAGACCGGACGGCGAAAGCCACGCGTTCAACATGTTTCCAGATCTTGGCCGCATCCAGTGCCCGACCCTCGCGCTCGGAGGCGAGGACGATCCGATGATACCGATCGAATGCCAGGCGGACATTGCGGCGGCGCTGCCGCCGCAACTCGTGCAGTCGAACGATTTGCGAATTGCGGGCACGCCGTGGTCCCCGATGCGCCTGAACGCGCCATCGCGATGATCCGGGACTTCATCGCGCATCCATAGCGAACGAGAAACGCGGCCCAAAACAAAACCGGCGCCCGAAGGCGCCGGCGACAAACTTTGCTGAACGCGGACTCTCAGGAGCTGGCGTTCAAGACCGTAACGGCACGGCGATTCTGCGACCAGCACGAGATGTCATTACAGACCGCGACCGGGCGTTCCTTGCCATAAGATATCGTCCGCATGCGGCCGGGATCGATGCCGCGCGAAGCGAGGAAGGTGCGAACCGATTGGGCCCGCCGCGCACCCAGCGCGATGTTGTATTCGCGGGTGCCGCGCTCGTCCGCGTGGCCTTCAATGGTGAAGGAGTAGCGGTTGTAGCTCTGCAGCCAGCGCGCCTGCTTCTCCAGGGTCGCAATCGCCTGCGGCGTCAGATCGGTCTGATCGCTCTCAAAGAACACGCGGTCGCCAACATTGACCACGAAATCCTGCTGGCTGCCCGGGGTCGCAGCACTTGCCATTGCGCCATCGGCGCCGAGGTTCTTGTTGGCGCAGGCGCCCATCGACAGCGCTACCGCGAGCACCGCAGCCAGCTTCAATCCCTGGAGGATACGCATCTGATGTTTCATTCCGGAGCCTCCACGCTCACGTTTTTCGACTGTTATCCGGTCTACAGGGCGATGGTTAAGCGAACGTTCCGTCAACCTTGATGCGGTGTTGCCAGATCCGATCAAATGCCAGCAAACGGCGAAAAGCAACCGCGATGGTTAATGATTTGTAATTGTGGCGCGACGGTGAAGGCAAGCGGGTGCGGCCGGGATGACCCATTTTTAGGGCCGATCCGAAGCTTGTGCGCAACACCTGTCCGCAAATGGGCACCCTGGACGGGAACCCGGGCCCGATCGTCAGGAATGCGGGACGATCGAGGCAGGCTCGAAGGTCGAGATCAGGGCATCCTGGAAGGAGTGACGATCACGCTGGAACAGCATCCGCCGCTCAAAGGCGCTGGAGCGCATAATTGGAAAACGGGTCAAGACCTCTTCCCGCCGGGTTCGGAAATCGGACGCCAGCAATGCCACCTTTGGCAAAAAGCCCGGAAACGAACGTGGTTCGGCGATGACCTCGTGCAGGAAGACCCGGCGATAGAACGCCTGGTGCTCGGCACGAACGAGCGCGAGCCCGGTATCGGCGTTGAAATGCTCGCATGCCAGATAGGCCAGCCGCAGCGTCAGATAGGGAAGCTCAGGGAACCGCCTCGCTTTTTCGGGGTCTGCAGCAAAACGAACGGGATCGATGAAAACTTCGCCTTGATCGAGGCGCGGGTGAAGAACATCGCTGAACAATTCGGTTGTACCGGAAATCCGACATTCTGAAGTCAGGACGTTGAGGCGGAGAGAACTGCAGAGTTCTCCGTCGACATAGATTCCGAACATCCAGGCGTTGGGCGCATCATCGTAACGATCGCTGACGCGTCGAGACTCTGACGGCGAGGTTACCCCACCATGCAGATAGGCTTTGTAACGCATCAAATAGATGCAATCCTTTTCCTCGGGAGTTTCCATGAGTCGGTAATCGACGCGATCAGACAGCCCTGATCCCCGCACAAAGAGCGAAGTGCGCGGTTCGGCTCCTGACTTCATCTGATACCCCTCAACGTCCACGCAACTTCCGCGAGTGAAAAAGATTAACGGCTCCTTAACAAAATTGCAAAGGCTTAGCGACGTTAGGGTTAACCTTCGTGGCCCGTAAAACCCGGTGGACGAGGTCGAGAGCAAAAACTCAGTGGGGCTGATCGAGTTAAAGTCAGGCGATCGATCGCGATGGAACGGCGAGCATCTGTCCGTCCAGCAGGCGGCGCCCGTGCGATGCGTTCAGCAACTGGCGAATCTGCACCGCCGGAACCGGCCGGCTGAACAGATAGCCCTGCGCCTCGGTCACTGTGCCGTCGGCGCTGATCAGTTCCAGTTGCTCGTTGGTTTCGATACCTTCGACCGCCACCGACATGCCGAGATCGGCGCTGAGCCGCGCGACGCCGCGCAACAGCGTCAGCGGACGATCGCTGTCGATACCCTCCAGGAATGAGCGATCGATCTTTACCTTCTGCAGCGGGAAATTATGCAGGTAGCTCAGGCTCGAATAGCCGGTGCCGAAATCATCGAGCGAAATTCGTACACCGATGGTGCGCAACTGGGACAACACATCGTGGGTCAACTGGGTGTTGCGCAACAACGACGATTCGGTGATCTCGATTTCGAGACGGTGCGCAGGCAACCCGGAGACCTCGAGAGCGTGACGAACCTCGCTCAGCACCTCACGCTGATGGAACTGCTGCGGCGAGAAGTTGACCGCGACGCTAACGCCTTCCGGCCATTTCATGCATTCCATGCAGGCCTTGCGCAGGATCCAGCGGCCAAGATCAACGATGAGGCCCATGTCCTCGGCGACCGGAATGATGTCGACCGGGGAAACTGTGCCCCGCACCGGATGATTCCATCGCAGCAGCGCTTCGCAAGTCGCGATTCGCCCCGACTTGAGATTGACGAGCGGCTGATAGAACAGCTCGAATTCCTCGTTGGCCAGCGCCTTGCGCAGGTCCAGTTCCAGGATGCGGCGCGCCTCGACGGTTTGCGCCATCTCGTCGCGGAAGAAACAGAAGGTTCCGCGGCCGTCCGCCTTGGCGCGATAGAGCGCCATGTCCGCGTTCTTCAATAACGTATCGGCGCTGACGCCCGCCGGCGACGTCATCGCGATGCCGACGCTGGCGCCGATTTCGACCAGGTGATTGTCGATCTTGTAACGTTCGCTCAAATGGTCGACAATTCGTCGGGCGAGGCCGGCCGCCTCCTCGTTCGATTTGATGTTCTGCTGAAACACCACAAATTCGTCGCCGCCGAATCGCGCCACGAAATCTTCCGGGCGCAGCATAGCGCGCAACCTGTCGGCGACGGCGCACAACAGCTGGTCGCCGCAAGGATGACCCAAGGTGTCGTTGATCTGCTTGAATTGATCGAGGTCGATGAACAGCAGTGCCGACAATTGCCCGGCATGATGCGGAACCGTCAGAAGTCGCTCGATCTCGTCGCGGAAATTGACCCGGTTGGGAAGCGCCGTCAGATCGTCGTAACGCGCCAGATGGGTAATTCTGGCCTCCGCGTTGCGCCGCTCGGTAATGTCCTCAACCAGCACGACAGCGCCGCCGCCGGCCATCGGTTGAAACGTCCATGACAGCGACCGGTCTCTCGCGGCGTCGGGATCGGTGGTGATGATATCCCTCGCCTGCGGATTCTCGATTTCCAAGACGATCATCTTTCCGCTTGCCGCCGAGATCGATCCGGCGCTGACGCAGTCCACGACCATGTCCCCCGGGCCCGCGCCGCGCTCTACGAGATCATCCGACAGGTTCATCATCTCGCTGAAGCGACGGTTCATTACCGCAAGCCGCCCATCGGCGGCGAACATGCACAGACCGTGCGGCATGTTATTCAACGCGGTATCGAATTGGCCGGCCAGCGCCGCCTCGCGCTCGCGCGCAACAAGCGCCTGCATAAATATTCGGTGTAAATTGGCCGAGATTTGTATGAGAGCCGCAAGAAATACGGCGCTGACGACTGACATAGCTATGTAATAGGGTGTGCCACGCAACGCCAGCGCGATCACGGTTGGACCGAAGATAAGTGCAGCCTGCAGCTGGAATATCCACTGCCGTCCATAGGCTCTGCCCGCACCCCCCGCTAGGATCCCGGTAGTGACGGATAAACAAATCATGTGGACCACGGCGTCGTCACTGATCAACAGAGTGGCGGAGCACCATATGCCGATCGCAGCGGCCTGGATCATCGCCCCGATCTGATAGCGCTTCTTCCACTGGGCAGCTTCATCGGCCGTTAGGGTCGATTTGCGCGCCTGGTACCGCTGCAAGTCGAACGCCCGGACGGCGCCGGCCACGATGAGAAGCGCGACACACGCCCAGATTAGATCTTCTCCCGTCTTCAGCGCGGTCATGGTTGCCGCGATGGCCACGAAGACGAGACCCGCAAGCAGCGGAGCGGGAGTTTCGAAGAGCGAATCAATCAACGCCGCACGAATGATCGGCGACACTTTCTGATCGGGCTCTCCGCTCTGACTTGCGAGCTGCATTTTGGCTGTACGCATCCTGTTCGGTGCGTAGTTCTACCTCTCGCAGGTGAAGTCTTTCTGAGGGAACATCGTTACCAGGACGTTGCGATGGTTTCCAAATTGCATAAATATGCTCGATAAGTCAGCAAGCTAGGCAAGATTTGCCGCTTAACGGCCAAGCTTCCGCGGGCCGCCCCCACCCCCTCAGGACAACAGCGGTGACCACGCCGGATCGGACGCGAATCCGGGGGTCGGCACCCGTAGTTCGTTGCGTCCGGAAATGTCCACCGTGAACAGCGAGGGTCCGCCATTGCCGCCGGGGTCACGGAAGAACATCAAGACGCGGCCGTTCGGCGCAAAGGTCGGTCCTTCGTTGTGGAATCCGGAGGTGAGAATCCGCTCACCAGAGCCGTCGGGCTTCATGATGCCGATGGAAAATTGGCCAGCGCCCTGTTTTGTGAAGGCGATGTAGTCGCCGCGCGGCGACCAGACCGGCGTCGAATAGGTGCCCTCGCCAAAAGATATGCGTTGCGCGGGTCCGCCCGTCGCAGGCATTATATAAATCTGCGGCTTTCCACCGCGGTCGGATTCGAAACATATACGCGTCCCGTCGGGCGCATACGACGGCGAGGTATCGATCGCCGGAGTATCGGTGAGGCGCGTCGTCGATTTCGAGCGCAGATCCATCACGAACAGGTTCGAATTGCCGCCCTGCTGCAGGCTCATGATTACGCGCTGGCCATCCGGCGAAAAGCGCGGCGAGAACGACATGCCGGGAAAATTGCCGACGATCTCGCGCTGCCCGGTCTCTATATTGAACAGATAGACGCGCGGATCACCCTGGCCGAACTCCATATAGGTGATTTCCTGGGTCGACGGCGAGAACCGCGGCGTCAGCACCAGATCGGCCCCCTTCGTCAGGTAGCGAACATTGGCGCCATCCTGATCCATCAGCGCCAGCCGCTTGACGCGCCGTTCCTTGGCTCCGGTCTCATCGACGAACACCACGCGGCTGTCGAAATAGCCTTTGTCGCCGGTCAGGCGTTCGTAGATCTGGTCGGATATGATGTGCGCGATACGCCGCCAGTATTCCGGCGACGTGAAGTACTGCTGGCCGGTGAGCTGCTGACCGGAGGCGACATCCCACAAACGGAATTCGGCCTTCAGGCGCCCATCGCCTTGGCGGGTCATGCGGCCGGTAACCAGTGCCTGCGCGTTGATCGTTTTCCAGCTCTGGAATTGCGGTGCCGCGTCGATATTGACGATCTTTTCGATGAAGGCAGCCTGATCAATCGGCGCGAACAGTCCGCTGCGCTTGAGGTTATTGGTGATCACCTGGGCGACGCCGGCGCCGACCTCGCCGTCCGACGGCGTTCCCGCGACAAAATTCGGTATCGCGATCGGCAACGGCGCGACGTTGCCTTCGGGGATCACCAGTTTGGTTTGAGCGCCGGCGAGCGATGGCAGCAGCAAGCCTGCGGCGGCACCGGCGCCGCCGATCAGGACGTCGCGGCGGCGCAGCGGCAACGGAGGAAGCGAAAACGACGTCACGGGCATTGCTGGCTCATTTCCTAACACATCAACTGTGAAACATCTGCTTAGGATCAAAATCGATATCCATGTATTTCCACTGTTCGTAGGTCTCGTCTCGCAGCATGGTATATGGCTGACCTTGCAAGACCGCTCGAACCGCTGCATCCGCCGCGGCTTGATATCGCGGCGAGCTTCCGGTTGAGACGATCTGAGGCGGACCAGCGAGCCGGCGATCCGGGTTCAGCCGGATCCGGACCGTGACGAATAGTTCCTCCGGATGCTCAACTCCCGGCTGCACATTCCACAGGCTCGCCAGGCGCGCCCGCATCGCGTCAAGTTCGGACTGTGAAAGGGTCGCCGCGGTGCCACGCGTGGTCCCGAGCGAGGCCGACGAGTTCAGCGCCGAACCGGTGATGGCTTGGCGAGCCGGATCGCGCTTATCGAGCAAGGCTGCTATCTTCGATTGATCGAATGTCCGTTCCTGCTTCGGCTTCGGTGGCTGCGGCGGCGCGGCCTTGGCTTCCGGCTTCGGCACCGGCTTCTTGGTGTCTTCCGATTTCAGGGCTTCCGCGATCGGATCGACCTTGGGCGGATCCGGCTTCTTCTCGATCGGCTTCGGCTCATCCTTCGGCTTGTTCTCGGCGACCGGCTTCGGCGGATCGGGCTTTTTCTCGACCGGCTTTTCCACCGGCTTCGGCGGCGGCTCCGGCGCCGAGGCGGTCACAACTTCCTTCTTTTCGGTGATCTTGCCGACGGCGTCATCGACCGGTTTTGCGTCGGCGATTTTCTCGACCAGCGGCTTGGGCTTGTCCTTTTCGCCGGTCTTGATGCCGGCGGTGATCTTGGAAAGCTGATCGGCTGAAATGATATCGACCGGCATCGACTCCGGCGGCGTCGCCTCGAGCGAGCGCGTCGAAAAGGATATCAGTCCCCACCCGATCACGAGGACGTGGAGTGCGACCGACGCAATAAGTGTCTTGTCGACCTTCACCTTCCGATTATCCCTGGTCCACTTCCGTCACCAGCGCCACGCGCCTGAAGCCGGCGGCCGATAGCCGTCCCATCACCTTCATCACCGTACCGTAGTCGACCTTCTTGTCGCCGCGAACAAAAATGCGCTCGTCCAGCCCGCCGCGTGCCTCGGTGACCGCCTTCAGCTTCGCCACCAGATCATCAAGCCCGATCTCGCTGTCGTTGAGAAACACCTGACCTTTGAGGTTGACCGAAAGCGTCAGCGGATTCTTGTCCTGGTCGAGGCTCTTGGCCTGGGTCTGCGGCAGATCGAGCGGTACGCCCACCGTCAACAGCGGCGCCGAGACCATAAAGATGATCAGCAACACCAGCATCACATCGACCATCGGAGTGACGTTGATCTCCGCCATCACCGCGCGACGCCGGCCGCGGCGTCCGCCGCCCGACGAGCCTGCCATGTTCATCGCCATGATCTGGTGCTCACGATGCGCCTACAATATACCGCATGATACCGTATGCCACCCCTCACGCCCGCTCGTCGATCTGGCGCGACAGAATGGCTGAAAATTCGTCGGCGAACCCTTCCAGCCGCTGGGCCTGCCGGTTCACCTCGGAGGTGAACTTATTGTAGAAAATAGTCGCCGGAATGGCGGCGATAAGGCCGATTGCGGTGGCAAACAGCGCCTCCGCGATGCCCGGGGCCACCACCGCCAGCGAGGTGTTCTTCGAGGCGGCGATCGACTGGAAGCTCGACATAATGCCCCAGACCGTGCCGAACAGGCCAACGAACGGGCCCGCCGAGCCGACCGTCGCCAGCACCAAAAGCCGGCGTTCCAGCCGCTCGACTTCCCGGGCGATGGACACATTCATGACCTTCTCGATCCGCATCTGCAGCCCGGCGAACGATCGCGCCTGGCTTTCGAACGACCGTTTCCATTCGCGCATCGCCGCGACGAAACACGCCGCCATCGATTGCGTCGGCTTGGCCGAGAGCGCGCGATAAAGCTCCTCGATCGACTGCCCGGACCAGAACGCCTGCTCGAAGCGATCCATCGCGCGCTTCGTGCGCGCATACAGGAACATCTTGTCGATCGCGATCGCCCAGACCCAGACGGAACAGGCGAGCAGCCCCAGCATGACCGCTTTCACGATCCAGTGGGCCTGCAGGAACAGTGCAATCAGCGATACGTCGGTGGATGCCAGCGGGAGGGCTGACTGAGCCACGTCGGCCGGATTCATAGGCAGTATCCTCTCAACGCAAGCGTCCCACTCCTCCGGGAGCAAATGGCTACCGGTTCTACAGCCGCGCGTCAGGCGCGGCGGTAGGCGCCAGCGCTAAAGCCTTGTTGTGTCGCATGGGAGGCCCGTCCAAAGCCGAGGCCTGCATCCCTTGCCAACATGTCAAAACGAGGGCTATCAGCGCGTCATTACGCCCACAACCAGACGCTAATCATGGTTAATACGCCGTTACCACGGGGATTTTGGCGGCGGGAGATGCGGGGCCGGGTTGGTGATCCCTTCTGGAAATCGGGTTCCCAACAGCAAAAAAGACAGATCGCCCGTCTGCTTTCGCAAACGGGCGACCGTGTCGCCGTCAGGTTTGTGGGGGGCACTACGCCTGAGGCTTGTCCTTCAAATTCAAGCCTGGGGCTGGCCGTCCGGGGGCGGCGTCGGACGCTGCCTATGCTGGGCCATGAACTGATCAAACTCTTCCTTGTCCTTGGCGTGCCGCAGGCGCTCCAGGAATTCCTTGAATTCGGTCTGCTCCTCCTCAAGGCGCCGCAACGTTTCCATGCGGTATTCGTCGAAGGCGCGATTGCCGCTCGACGGAGGACCAAAGCCGCTGAAGCCGAAGCCGCGGCGCTCCATGCGATTGCGCATCCGCTCCATCTTATTCGACCAGCGGTCCTGATGACTCCAGCAAGCCATTTTTCTGCTCCCGAGTGTGAAAAAGAGAAGGGCGAGGCCGATCGGCCACCAAATGATGAAGCCCAGTACGGTCACGGCGATCCAGCCGGGGTGCCAGGGCGAATCAAGCATATGCGGGCGGTAGGGCTCAGTATCGGGGCCGCGCCATCGATTGACATCTGCGGTGTAGGCCATTTCCCTCTCCATGACGGCATCACGCCGTTGTGAATGTAAATAACATTTACATACGTAACCCATCCGGGATTTTTGTCAAGCCGGACGCCGGCGGCTCCCTCGAATTTATTTTGGGCTGCCCCAAGGTCCTGACGGTTGGCCGGCCGGCTTTTGATCCGCCTGGTCTTTTTGGCCGGACGGCCGGCGGTCGGTCGGGAAACCAAGACCGCGCAGATAAATCAGCACCTGCGCTTCCAAAAGATCCTCGGGCGACATTGGCAGCTTGCGCCGTGCCGCATCGCCTCGTCCGAACAGCGATGCCACGCCGTGCGACATCGACCAGATATGCAGCGCCATCATCATCGCCGGCGGGCGCGGCGTGCCGGGTGGCGCCAGCGCGGCAAGGCGCTCCGCGGCGGCTCGGATAATGCCGAAAGCGCGTTCGCTTGCCGCCAGCAATGTGGGATTAAGGTCGACGGGAAGCCCTGATTCGAACATCGCCGAATAAAACGCAGGCTCCTCGCGGGCAAACGCAAGATAGGCCTTGCCGACCCGTTCGAATGCCGTGACGGTGTCCGGACGCCCGTCATCCCAGGCGCTGGTCAGCACCGCCTCGAATTGTTCAAAGCCGCGTTGCGCGATGCTGGAAAGCAGTTCGTCGCGGTCGCGAAAATGCCGGTACGGCGCCGCCGGGCTGACGCCGGCCATGCGCGCGGCATCGGCAAAGGTGAAGCCGGCCGCGCCTTTTTCCGCGATCAGCCCTAACGCCGCCTGCAGCAACGCCTCTTTCAGATTGCCGTGATGGTAACCGCGCTCGGCGCGGCGATGTTCCTTGCGCCAGCTCATGTGAAAGGCTTTTACATGAGCCGCGCGCAAAGGTCACTAGTGTGGTGGTTAATGCCCGGATCTGCCTTGCATTTCGGTCAGTCCGGCCGCGGCTTCCTGAACGTCGGCGGGAAAATCCGACATTTCCTGCACCTGTCGGATTTCGATCATTTCGTTGTTGGAGGCGGGGCAACGCTTCGCCCAGGCGATCGCCTCCTCCCGCGACCTGACGTCGATCATCCAGTAGCCGCCGAGCACTTCCTTGGCTTCAGTGAAGGGACCGTCAGTCACGACAGGCTTGCCGCTCGCGAACGAGACCCGCGCACCCATCGAGGGCGGATGCAGGCCATCGAGCGTGATCAGCACGCCGGCGTCTTTCAGGGCCTGGTTGTATTTCATCATCGCCCGCACGCGCGCGGGGTCGAGCTGGACCTCCGGCGGCGCGGTCTCGTAGCCCAACGGGATCATCAGCATCATGAATCGCATGGTCGTTTCCTTGTTTGTCACGGTCATTCCGGGGCGCGCCAATCCGAATCTCGCGCCAGATTTCTGCATTCCGGGTTCGGCCTTGCAGGCTGTCCCGGAACGACAATGGAATGTTACCTGTTCGCGGCCTTGGCGCGAAGACGGGTTTCCTGCTCACGCAGTTCGGGCGTCAGCGCCTCGCCAAAATCCTCGGCATCGAAGACCTGCCGAATTTCGATTTCAGAGCCGCCATCGAACGGCGCACGCTTCATCCATTCAATCGCCTCGTCCCGCGACTGCACTTGAATCAGCCAGAAGCCGGCGACGAGATCGCTGGTCCCGCCGAACGGGCCTTTGGTAACGGTGCGGTCCTTACCGGAATATTTGATGCGCGCGCCTTTCGAGCTCGGATGCAGACCCTCGCCCGCCAGCATGACCCCGGCCTTCACCATCTCTTCGTTGAATTTGCCCATGGCCGTCAGCAATTCCGTGCTCGGCATGACGCCGGCTTCGCTGTTCTTGTCGGCTTTCACAATCACCATGAATCGCATCGTCACGCTCCAGTTGATTTCAATTCGGCAGACCGGTTACGAACCGGCGCTCGTCAAACAAGACGGATGGGATTTTGCGGCACCGACATGTCCTGGGGAATTATTTCGGAAGTAATTGCGAAGCCCCGGGGACCGCGCTCCGGGGAACGCAGCCCGGCGCCCTCATGCCGATGCCTCCCTGGGAAACATCGCAAAATACGGTTCGGCCTCCTTGAGGACGCGCGCGTAGGACGGCCGCGCCTTCAAGCGGCCGAAATACGCCGCGACGTTCGCGTGGCTTTCACCAAACGGCATCACCTCGTTGGCATAGAAC
>DASXJV010000115.1:0-3887 GCA_036497205.1 Bradyrhizobium sp. | reverse complement strand
CGCGGGCCAGCGCGCCAAGGCCACCACCGCCTACGCCTCGGCGCTCGCCTATCTCACCGCCGGTGCGGCGCTGTTACCGGAAGACTTGTGGAAACGCCGGTATGAGCTCGCCTTCGCGCTGGAGCTGAACCGGGGCGAATGTGAGTTCCTCACGGGCGCGCTGACGGAAGCGGAGCACCGCCTGGCGGCGCTATCCACCCGAGCCGCAACTACGGTTGAACGAGCCACGGTCGCGTGCTTGCGCGTGGATCTGTACACGACCCTCGATCAGGGCAGCCGCGCCATTGCCGTCGGCCTTGACTACCTCCGGCATCTGGGCGTCGACTGGTCACCGCATCCGACGGAAGAGGAAGCGCGACGCGAATACGAACGGATCTGGTCGCAGCTCGGGGGGCGCCCGATCGAGTCTCTGATCGATCTGCCCTTGATGAGCGACCCGGCATCGCTTGCGACGCTGGACGTTCTCGCCAAGATCGGGGTGCCTGCATTCTATACGGATGCGAACCTGCTTGCCCTGATCACCTGCCGGGGAGTCAATCTCAGCCTCGAGCGAGGCAACTGCGCCGCTTCGTGCAGCGCCTATGTCTGGCTATCCATGATCGCCCGTGCGCGCTTCGGCGATTATCAGGCGGCCGTATATCGCTTCGGTCAGCTCGGCTATGACCTGGTCGAAAGACGCGGACTGACGCGCTTCCAGGCGAGGACCTATATGGATTTCGGATATGGCGTTGTGCCCTGGATCAGACACGTCCGCGCCGGCCGCGATCTGGTGCACCGCGCGTTCGAGGCAGCAAACAAGCTCGGCGACCTCACTTACGCCGCCTACTGCGGCAACCAATTGAACGCGAACCTTCTCGCCGCGGGCGATCCGCTTGCCGAGGCGGAACGCGAAGCCGAGCGCGGCCTCGCGTTCGCGCAGAAGGCGCGGTTCGGGTTTGTCATTGACTCCATCGCCCCCCAACTAGGGCTGATCCGCACGCTGCGCGGCTTGACGCCGACATTCGGCTCCTTCGACGATGAGCAGTTTGATGAGTCCCGGATCGAGCGCCGCTTTTCAGAAAATCCGGATTTGGCGTTCGTCGAGTGCTGGTACTGGATCCGCAAGCTGCAGGCGCGCTTCTTTGCCGGCGACTATGCGTCGGCCATCGAGGCCTGGTCGAGAGCACAACGGTTGTTGTGGACCTCGGTGTCACAGCTCGAAACGGCGGAATACCATTTCTTCGGCGCACTGTCTCAAGCCGCCTCCTGCGATTCCGCGCCAACCGGCGAGCGGCAACGGCGCCTGGCCGCTGTCGCTACGCATCAGAGGCAACTCCAGCTCTGGGCGGCGAATTGCCCGGATAATTTCGAGAACCGCGTCGCGCTGATCGGCGCCGAGATCGCGCGCCTCGAAGGCCGGGAGTTCGATGCCGAACGCCTCTACGAACAGGCCATCCGCTCGGCCCGCGCCAACGGCTTTGTTCACAATGAGGCGCTCGCCAATGAACTCGCTTCCGGCTTCTACGCGGCGCATGGCTTCGAGAAGATTGCCCGTGTGTATTTGCAGGACGCCCGCCACGGATATCTGCGTTGGGGAGCCGACGGCAAGGTGCGGCAACTCGAAAGGCTTCATCCGCATCTCCGAGACGCACCAGTTCCTGCATCTCCCACCACTACCATTGGCGCGCCCGTCGAGCGGCTGGATGTCGGGACGGTGCTCAAGGCCGCGCAGGCGGTGTCCGGGGAGATCGTCCTCGCTGAGTTCATCAAGACGCTGCTGCGAATTGTAGCCGAACATGCCGGCGCCGGGCGTGGCCTGCTGATCCTGTTCCCAGGCGACGAGCCAAAGATCGCGGCGGAAGCGACGACCGGCCGCGGCCAGGTTGAGGTCACGCTTCGCGACGCGGCCCCGTCGCCGGCCGAGCTTCCCGAAGCCGTGCTCCACACCGTGATCCGGACGCGCGAGAGCGTGATCCTTGATGACGCCTCGGCGCAGGATCCGTTCTCGACAGATGAGTACATCTGCCAGAAGCGTGCTCGGTCGGTCCTCTGTCTACCGCTGGTGAAACAGTCCAAGCTGATCGGCGTGCTCTATTTGGAGAACAATTTGGCATCGCACGTGTTCACACCCGCCCGGATCTCGGTCCTGAAAATGCTGGCGTCGCAGGCGGCGATCTCGCTGGAGAACGCGCGCCTGTACAACGATCTCAGGGAGCGGGAGGCCAGGATCCGCCGTCTGGTCGACTCGAACATCGTCGGGATTGTGATCTGGGATGTTCACGGCCGGATCATCGAAGCCAACCAGGCCTTTCTCGATATCGTCGGATATACCCGGGAGGATCTCGCCTCGCTGCGATGGACGGAGCTGACGCCGACCGAATGGCGCGATGTCGACGATCAGGCCTTTGCAGAGCTCAATGCGACTGGAAGCGTCCAACCGCGCGAGAAAGAGTACTTTCGCAAAGACGGCGGCCGCGTGCCGGTTCTGGTCGCCCGCGCGTTTTTCGATTGGAACCGAGATGAAGGCGTCGCCTTCGTGCTCGACATGACCGAGCGAAAACGGGCCGAGGTGGAATTGCGCGAGTCGGAACAGAACTACCGGATGTTGTTCGAATCGATTGACGAGGGCTTTTGCACGATTGAAGTTTTGTTCGACAAGAACGAAAAGCCGGTCGATTATCGGTTTTTGCAAATCAGCCCGTCGTTTGAACGGCAGACGGGAATCAAGAATGCCGCCGGCAGACGGATGCGCGAGATCGCGCCACAGCACGAAGAACATTGGTTCGACATTTACGGCAGGATCGCCCTCACGGGCGAGCCGATGCGCTTTGAAAATGAAGCCAAACAACTCGGACGCTGGTATGACGTTTACGCCTTCCGGGTCGAAGACGCGAGCCGCCGACGCGTCGGAATCCTTTTCAACGACATCACCGAGCGCAAGCGATCGGAAGAGAAGCTACGCGCCAGCGAACAGCGCCTGCTCGATGCCCAGATGGAGCTCGCACGCGTAACGCGCGTGACGTCGCTGGGCGAACTGACAGCCTCGATCGCCCATGAGGTGAACCAGCCGCTCGCCGCCGTCGTCGCCAACGCCGAGGCCAGTCTGCGCTGGCTTAATCGGGCAATTCCCGACCTGGACGCGGTGCGCCGCTCGGTGGAATGGGTAATAAGCGACGGCAATCGGGCGAGTGAGGTGATCCAGCGCGTCCGGGCGCTGGCGCAAAAATCCGACGTTGAAATGGCACCACTCGATGTCAACGACGTCGTCAGGGAGACCATCGCGCTGGTGCAGCGTGAGTTGATCAGCCACCAGGTGTCGTTGCGAACGGAGTTGGCGTCCCCTCTCCCCATGGTCCTGGGTGATCGGGTTCAACTGCAACAGGTGATTATCAACCTGGTGATGAATGGCATTGAAGCGATGCAATCGGTCACGGATCGGTCGCGCAAACTGGTGATCCGATCAGGCCAACACGAGACACGCAAGGTGATCGTAAGCGTGACGGATTGCGGCGTCGGGATCGCCGCCGAGAATGCGGACCGGCTGTTCAACGCCTTCTTCACCACCAAAGCCAGCGGCATGGGCATGGGGCTCTCGATCTGCCGTTCGATCATGGAAGCCCACGGTGGCCGGCTGTGGGCGACGGCAAACCTACCCCATGGTGCCACGTTTCAGTTCACCCTGCCGGTGAACGCAGACAATGCGTCGTGAGATTGCGCCGGAAGCCGTCCAAAAGAACAGGTTGCTCGGCCGCGAGTTCAGCTCTGGGTCAGACTCGGACTTTAGTCGACATTCAGGCTAAGTCTGCTTTACCTTCAGGAGCGGACATTCCAAATCCAACATTATGCGAGAACAAGCAGTACCACCCATTCCGCGCCAATCATGGATTCTGCGAGGTCCGCTTTGCACC
>DASXJV010000114.1:0-4404 GCA_036497205.1 Bradyrhizobium sp. | reverse complement strand
CACCGGCCGCTCGGAATAGCCATCTTCGTGCTGTGCGTGATCCGTATCGTGAACAGGTTCATCAATCCGCCGCCGGAGTTGCCCGATACGGTTCCATCCCTGCAACGCTTCGCCGCCAAGGCTTCGCACATCGTACTGTATGCGCTCATGTTCATCATGCCGCTGGTCGGCTGGGGCATGCTGTCGGCGGCGCGCTATCCGATCGTACTATATGGGCCGCTGCGGTTACAACCGATCCTGCCGCATGATTTGACGCTCTATGCGTGGCTCCGAGACCTCCACACTGACCTCGCCTACCTGTTCTTCGCGACCTTCCTCGCACATTTCGGGGCCGCGCTTTTCCACGGCCTGATCCGGCGCGACGGCGTGTTCGGGAGCATGGCGTCGTGGCGGATCGATCGGAATCCAAGTAGGTCCCGGCTCTCCAGAGCAGTGTGACCGGGACACGCTCGTGACCGGGACACGCCAATGCAAGACCTACGCCGCCCTGCGATCCTCGGCGAGGTTGGCGAGCTGGCGCAGGATTTCCGTCGTGCCGGTCAGACGTTCCTCCGGGGTTTCCCATTCCTGGAAAAACACCACCTTCATGTCCGGCCGTACCCTCGCCGCCTGACCATGCTGACGAATGAAATAGACCAGCCGGTCCGGCTGCGCGAACTTATTGTCGCGGAATGTGATCACCACGCCCTTCGGTCCAGCATCGACTTTCTCGACGTTGGCGCGGCGGCAATAGCCTTTGATCGCGGCGATCTTGAAGAGATAGCGCACCTCGTCCGGCAAGACGCCGAAGCGGTCCCGCAACTCCGCGGCAAAATTCTCGATCTCGTCGTCGGTATCGAGATCGGCCAGCCGGCGATACAGTGATAGCCGCACCGCGAGGTCGGTCACGTAATGCTCCGGAATCAAGACGGGCATGCCGACGGTTATCTGCGGCGACCAGCGATCCGCTGCGGGCTCGGCCACGCCGGCCTTGAGATTGAGGATCGCCTCCTCCAGCATCGATTGGTAAAGCTCGAAGCCGACTTCCTTGATGTGTCCCGATTGTTCCTCGCCAAGCAAATTGCCGGCGCCGCGAATATCCAAATCGTGCGACGCCAATTGAAATCCAGCGCCGAGCGTTTCCAGCGACTGCAAGACTTTCAGCCGGCGCTCGGCCTGAGCTGTGATCTTCTGTTGCGCCGGCAGCGTGAACAACGAATAGGCGCGCAGCTTTGAGCGTCCCACCCGCCCGCGCAATTGATACAGCTGCGCCAGCCCGAACATGTCGGCGCGGTGCACGATCAGCGTATTGGCGGTGGGAATGTCGAGGCCAGACTCGATGATCGTGGTCGAGAGCAAGATGTCGTATTTGCCGTCGTAGAACGCCGACATGATGTCCTCGATGACGGTCGGCGGCATCTGGCCGTGCGCCACCGCGACTTTCATCTCCGGCACGTTCTTGTCGAGAAAGTCCTTCACCGCTGCCAGGTCCTCAATGCGCGGCACGACGTAGAACGCCTGTCCGCCGCGATAGCGTTCGCGCAAAAGCGCCTCGCGGATCATCAGGGGATCGTGCGGCGCCACGAAGGTGCGGACCGCCAGCCGATCGACCGGCGGCGAAGCGATGATAGAGAGATCGCGCACCCCCGTTAGCGCCAGTTGCAGCGTGCGCGGGATCGGCGTTGCGCTGAGCGTCAGCACGTGCACCTGGGCGCGCAGCTGCTTAAGCCGTTCCTTGTGGCTGACGCCGAAATGCTGCTCCTCGTCGACGATCAGAAGACCGAGATCCCTGAACTTGATCGACTTGCCCAGCAGCGCGTGGGTGCCGACCACTATATCGACTGAACCGTCGGCGAGGTTTTTCTTGACCTGAGAAAGTTCTCTCGGCGCGACCAGGCGCGAGGCCTGCGCGACATTGACCGGAAAGCCCCGAAACCGCTCGCCGAAGGTTTTGCTGTGCTGCCGCGCCAGCAACGTTGTCGGCACCACCACGGCGACCTGTTTACCGTCCAGCGCGACCGCGAAGGCCGCCCGCAGCGCCACCTCGGTCTTGCCGAATCCGACGTCGCCGCAGATCAGCCGGTCCATCGGACGGCCGCTTTCGAGGTCCTTCAGGGTGGCATTGATCGCACCGAGCTGATCTTCGGTTTCCTCATAGGGAAAGCGCGCGCAGAACTCGTCATAGACGTGCGGCTGCACCGGCATTTTTGGCGCTTCATGCAGGTGCCGTTCGGCGGCGATCTTGATCAGCTCGCCGGCGATCTCGCGGATGCGATTCTTGAGCTTGGCCTTGCGCGCCTGCCAGCCGCTGCCGCCGAGCCGGTCCAGTTCGACATTGGCGTGGTCGGAGCCGTAGCGCGACAGCAGTTCGATATTCTCGACCGGCAGGAACAGTTTGGTCTCGGCGGCGTAGTGCAGCTCAAGACAATCATGCGGCGCGCCGGATACCTCGAGCGTCTGCAACCCGACGAAACGGCCGATGCCATGCTCGACATGGACCACGAGATCGCCGGCGGCGAGGCTGGTGACCTCAGAGATGAAGTTGTCGAGCTTGCGGCTGGCCTTGCGCGGCCGCACCAGCCGGTCGCCGAGGATGTCCTGCTCGCTGATGACGGCGACATTGTCGGTCTCGAAGCCGGATTCCATGCCGAGCACGGCCAGCATGGCCTCGTTGCGCGGCGTGGCCTGCACGGTGCGCCAGGTGTTGACACTGGTGAGGTTGAGCAGCTTGTGATCCCGGAGCATGCTGCCCATGCGGTCGCGCGAGCCCTCGCTCCACAGCGCAATCACTACTTTCTTGCGCAGGGCTTGCAGCGCCTGCACATGGGCGACGACGGCTTCAAACACGTTGACTGAACTGTCTGCGCGTTCCGGCGTGAAGTTCCGCCCCTGCCGCGCGCCGGCGTCAACCACGCCCGTGCTGTCGTCGGGCATTGCGAACGGCGTGAGCCGCGCCAGCTCTATATCGTCCAGCCGTTTGGTCCACTCGCCTTCAGTCAGATAAAGTCGGTCGGGCGGCAAGGGCTTGTAGATGGCGCCGCCGCGGGGATGCTCCATCGCCTCGCGCCTCGCCTCGTAATAATCGGCGATCTGCTTGAAGCGCTCGCGCGCGGCGTCCTCGCTTTGCGGCTCGATCGCAATCGGCGCGTCGCCGAGATAATCGAACAGCGTGTCCATCCGCTCGTGAAACAGCGGCAGCCAATGCTCCATGCCGGGATGACGGCGGCCTTCGCTGACAGCTTCGTAGAGCGGATCGTCGCGCTCAGGGGCGCCGAAAGCCGCGACATACCCCATCCTGAAGCGGCGGATGGTTTCGGTTACCAACTGAAATTCCGAGATCGGAACCAGATCGAGGGAGCGCATGTCCAAGAGCGTGCGCTGAGTTTCTGCATCGAAAGAGCGGATCGACTCCAGCGTGTCGCCGAAGAAATCGAATCGTACCGGCTGGTCGAGCCCGGCCGGAAACAGATCAAGGATGCCGCCGCGCACGGCATATTCGCCGGGCTCGCGCACGGTAGAGGAGCGGTTGTAGCCGTTGTGCTCCAGCCACGACACGATCGAATCCATCGGCACGACATGGCCGGGCGCTACCGACAGCGCCTGCGCCGCGATGATGTCGCGCGCCGGCACGCGCTGGACGATGGCGTTGACCGTGGTCAGAACGATCAGCGGCTTCTCGCTGCCGGCAAGCCGCGATAGCCGCGCCAGCGTGGTCAGCCGTTGCGCCAGAATGCCGCCATGCGGCGACACCCGGTCGTAAGGCTGGCAGTCCCAGGCGGGAAACTGCATCACCGGCAGATCCGGCGCGAAGAATTCCAGGGCGCGGGCCAGTTGCTGCATGCGCGGACCGTCGCGGCAGACCACGGCGAGACTGACCGCCGGCGGCCTCTGTCGCGCCGCCACCGCGCGCGCCAGATCGGAGACCACGAGGCCTTCCGCGCCCTCGGCGACATTGGCAAAGGTCAGCGCGCGCCCAGGCGCAAGCAATTCGGCAGGCGATCGTGTCGGCGACTTCATGCGTCGAGATCCGCGCGAAATGACTTGATGCGGTCAAACAGGCCGCTTGCGAATACTGCGGCCAGCGGCACGTTGCCCGTCAGCGCGGCATAAAGATCGGGGTCGGGTACTTCGATCAGATGTTCAAGCTGCGCCAATTCGTCTTCGGCGAGCCTCGCGATCTCGGCGTCCGCAAACCTGCCGAGAATGAGATCCATCTCCCGGGTGCCGCGATGCCAGCAGCGAAACAATAACCGCTTGCGGCGGTCGTCGAGGTCACTGCTCGATCGTGTCGATCCCGTCATCTGTGATTCCTATGCAAACGCCAAAAGCCCGGACGTGCCGGGCGGGGTTGATATAGCGTTGCTGTCCGCGAATGTCAGCCCTGGTGTGCCGCGAATTCTCAGTTGTGTCGCAGCGTGCCATTCC
>DASXJV010000113.1:0-9291 GCA_036497205.1 Bradyrhizobium sp. | reverse complement strand
ACCCGAAATAGCGGTCCAGGATGCCGCGATAGATTTTGGTCAGCTTCTCCAGATCGGAAATCGGCGTGCGCTCATCGATCTGGTGCATGGTCTGGCCGACCAGGCCGAATTCGATCACCGGACAATAGCTCGCGATGAAGCGTGCATCCGAGGTGCCGCCAGAGGTGCTCAACTCCGGCTTGCGGCCGGTGACCTCTTCGATCGCGGCGACCGCGAGATCGGTGAAGGCGCCGGGTTTGGTCACGAACACATTGGAGTTGGAAGGCTCCCACACGATTCGCGCGCGGATCCGGTTGCCGCATGCCTTCGTCATCCGCTCCTCGACCAGCGCGCGCAGGGTTTTTTGGGTGTGGTGATCGTTGAAGCGGATGTTGAATTTGGCGCGCGCCTGCGCCGGGATCACGTTGCTCGCGGTATTGCCGACATCGACGGAGGTGAATTCGAGGTTCGAGGCCTGGAATTGCGTGCTGCCATGATCGAGCGGCTCGTCGGTCAGCGCCACGATCAATCGCGAGATATCCGGCACCGGATTCGCTGCGCGGTGCGGATAGGCGACATGACCCTGAACGCCATCGACGTAAAGCGTGCCCGATTGGGAGCCGCGGCGGCCGACCTTGATACAGTCGCCCAGCACCTCGACATTACTGGGCTCGCCGAGCACGCAATGGTCGAATTTCTCGCCGCGCGCCGCGGCCCATTGCAGCAGCTTTATCGTGCCGTTGACGGAGATGTCTTCCTCGTCGCCGGTGATCAGGAACGAGATCGAGCCTTTTGGCTTGCCTCCATTGGCGGCGAGATAGTCCAACACCGCCGCGATGCTGCAGGCGATGCCGCCCTTCATGTCGACGGCGCCGCGTCCATAGAGAAAGCCGTCCTTCACCTCTCCGGAGAACGCGCCATGCGTCCAGGCGCTCTCGTCGCCCGGCGGCACCACGTCGGTATGCCCGGCAAAGGTGATGTGCGGGGCAGAGTTGCCGATCCGGGCATAGAGGTTGTCGATGTCGGCGGTATCAGGCTCGCTGAAGGTGACGCGATGTACCTCGAAGCCGGCGGCTTTCAGGATATTTTCCAGAACCCCGAGCGCGCCGGCATCGGCCGGAGTGACGGAAGGGCAGCGGACGAGGTCGCGGGCAATGGACAGCGCGTCAGTCATGCCCCCGCTTAACATGAGGTCCCGGCGATGGGCTAGACTGGTGCCGCCGATTTGCGGGCTGTCGCCGTATGTGCGGCAGGAATTCCAGTTCGCTGTGCTGGTCCCAGCGCGCCCTCAAAGCTGAACAGAAACCACGCAAAGTCCATCGCAACCTCCAGACGACGGAGGTAGCCAGCCGTCCGGCACATTGGTCGCATCCGGACCTTCTGGGTTCGATTTCAGTCCCGCAACAGCTCGTTGATGCTGGTTTTGGCGCGGGTGCGCTCGTCGACGCGCTTGACGATCACGGCGCAGGCGGTGGAGGGACCGGGCTGGCCGTTCTTCAGCGGTCGCGCCGGCAAGTTCCCCGGCACCACCACGGCGTATTCCGGGACCTCGCCGATGAAGGTTTCGCCGGTGTCGCGATCGACGATCTTGGTGGAGGCGCCAAGGAACACGCCCATAGCCAACACCGCGCCCTTGCGCACGATCACGCCCTCGGCGACCTCCGAGCGTGCGCCGATGAAGCAATCGTCCTCGACGATCACGGGTTCGGCCTGCAGCGGCTCCAGCACGCCGCCGATGCCAACGCCGCCGGAAATGTGCACGCGCTTGCCGATTTGCGCGCAGGAGCCGACCGTGGACCAGGTATCGATCATGGTTGATTCATCGACATAGGCGCCCAGATTGATGAAGGACGGCATCAGCACGACGTTCTTCGCGATGAAGGCCGAACGGCGCACGATGGCGCCTGGCACCGCCCGAAATCCGGCATCGCGAAATCGGTTCTCGCCCCAGCCCTCGAATTTCGACGGCACCTTGTCCCACCACGATGCCTTGCCGGGGCCGCCGGAGATCGCGCTCATATCGTTGAGGCGAAACGACAGCAGCACCGCCTTCTTCAGCCACTGATTGACTTTCCACTTGCCGCCGGCCTCGCGCTCGGCCACGCGCGCCTCACCCTTGTCGAGCAGATCGAGCGCGTGATCCACCGCCTCGCGGACTTCGCCCTTGGTAGCGGTCGAGATGCCGTCGCGTGCATCGAACGCGGTGTTGATGCTGGATTCGAGGGAGGCGAGAGACATCGAGATTTCCTTGGGGGATTTGGCTGGTGCAAGCGTAGGGCTTTGTCGGGATTTGGAGAGAGAGTCAAGAACGCACACTCGTCATGGCCGTGGGTCTGACCCGGCCATCCACGTTTTTCCGCATGAAGGCCGTAAGACGGGATGCCCGGACAAGCCGGGCATGACGGAAATCATCAGCCGACGACGCTCAGGTTCTCCAAAAACCCTGTCAGGTCATCGGTGACATGATCGACGTGAACCGCGTCGCGGCCTTCCAGCTCCCAGTCCTCGCGCACGACTTCCCTGGTGCCATCGGGAACTACCAGCACCGTGGTCATGCCGAGCTGGTGCGGCACCACGAGATTGCGCGCCAGATCCTCGAACATCGCCGAGGTCCTCGGATCGACCCCATGAAGCCATAGGAATTTCTGATAGGTCTGCGTCGCCGGCTTCGGTTCAAGTTCGGCGGCGATAATATCGAACACCGCCTCGAAATGCGCGCCGATGCCGAGCCGCTGCAAAACCTTGTCGGCATGGTCGGTCGAGCCGTTGGTCAGGATCAGCTTGCGTCCGGGGAGTTTTGCGATCGCGGCGCCCATCGCAGGATTCGGCTGCAGCGGCGAATGATCGATCTGATGCACGTAGGCGAGATAGTCGTCGGCGTGCACGCCATGCTCGGTCATCATGCCGCGCATGGTGGTGCCGTAGCGGCGGTAATAATCTTTCTGGATCCGGCGCGCCTCGTCCGCGGGCACTTTGAGCCAGGCGCTGACGAACTCGCCGATCCGCGCATCGACCTGATGCCACAGATTAACGTGATGCGGATACAGCGTGTTGTCGAGATCGAACACCCATGTGTCGATGTTGGTGAAGGGACGTGAGGTTTTTTTCATTGCATTGCCAACTTCAGTCATGTCCGCGCAGGCGGGCATCCAGCACGCTGCGGCGCCAAGAGAATACACTCAAGTTACGGAATACTGGATCATCCGCTTTCGCGGATGATGACACAGAGCATGGCGTCCGCGAAAGTACACACCCCATCACGGCATCGCAAAGCGCAGCGTCTTGCCGCCACTGCTCGTGTCGACGGCGGCAAAGCCTGTTATAGCGAGGCCGCGCGTGCCGCAGTCGCCCTGCTCATTGATCTCGAACTTGCTCTCGCGCGTGCAAAGCTGGGTCGCGCCGCTCCAGTTCAGCGGCCTGTCCTTGAACTTGACGGCGCGGTTTTCGCCATCGACGGCCTCGGCGAAACTGAAAATCTGCCTGGGCTGGCCGATGACGTCAGGATGCAGGCATTTGCCGGGATCGATGCGATACCAGCCGCGGCTGATCACGGTCTTGCCATCGTCGGTGCCGACGGCGGCCATGATCTTGTGCGGCGTGTCGTTGCACCAGGTGAGCCCGGTGGAAGACGGCGCCTGCACCGCGTCAATCATGGTCGTGAAAAAGTTCGGCGCCTGCACGATATCCGTCGTCAGTCCGCGGTTTTTCAGGAACGCCGCTAGCGCTGCTTGCGTTTTCGGACCGTCGACGCCATCGATCGGCGCCGCGTCGTAGCCCGCGACCACCAATAGCCGCTGAATGCCGGCGAGCCTCGCCTGTTCGTCATCATATTCGCTGTCCTCGGCAAGATACGCCACCAGATGGCCGTCGTCGGTCGGCGTCGGGTTGATCTGGGTAAAGGGCGCCGGGGTTTGCCCGGTGCGGCACTGCCGTGCCGCGGCGATCACGAAATTGTCGGGCGCAATGCAAAGCGTGTCCCCGCCGCTCTGCGGAATCGGCGATGACCCATAGACGCCGAGCGCGCGTGCGTTGAGCAGGATGCGGTCGGCGGTCAGCGTGCCCTGTGCGACCGTGCGGCAGGTGGCGGGTTCGATGCGAAACCACCCACGCGTCGCAGTGGCGGCCTTGTCATCGATGCCTATGGCGACCTCGACCACATAGCTCATGCGATTGCAGAGTTTTAAATCCGCAAGCGCCGGCGCTGACGAAACCAGAAACGAGATCGTGGCGGCAGGCAGTGCGACGGCCGTGCGCGTCCAGTATCGCCGCATTGCCGCGCTGAAGCGGCGTCTGAACGGCAGGGGCGGGGACATCGCGCGGGTCACTTATGTATCAGCGTGCCGGTGCCTTGGTTGGTGAACAATTCGAGCAAGACCGCGTGCGGGATCTTGCCGTCGATAATGACGACGCCCTGCACGCCCTGCTCGAGCGCGTAGATGCAGGTTTCGACCTTCGGGATCATGCCGCCTGAAATGGTGCCGTCGGCGATCAGCTTGCGCGCATCCTTCACCGACAGTTCCGGGATCAGCTTCTTCGACTTGTCGAGCACGCCGGGAACGTCGGTCAAAAGCAATAGCCGCTTGGCCTTCAATGCGCCTGCGACGGCGCCGGCAAAGGTGTCGGCGTTGACGTTGAACGTCTGTCCGGTCTTCGATGTCGCCAACGGCGCCAGCACCGGAATGAGCTCGTGGCCGATCAGCTGGTTCAGCAGCGTCAGATCGACGTTTTGAGGTTCACCGACGAAACCCAGGTCCACTACTTTTTCAATATTCGAATCGGGGTCGACCATGGCGCGCGTCAACTTTGACGCGCTCACCATGTTGCCGTCCTTGCCGCACAGGCCGACCGCCTTGCCGCCGGCCTCGTTGATGTAGCCAACCAGTTGCTTGTTGATCGAACCGGCCAACACCATTTCGACGATCTCGATGGTCGCGGCGTCGGTGATGCGGAGGCCCGCGGCGAATTCCGACTGAATGCCGAGCCGTTTCAGCATGGTCGCGATCTGCGGCCCGCCGCCATGCACCACCACCGGATTGATGGCGGTTTGTTCCAACAGAACGATGTCGCGCGCGAACGCCTTGGCGAGATCTTCCGCGCCCATGGCATGGCCGCCATATTTGATGACGATGGTTTCCTCGTCATACTCCTGCATGTGCGGCAGCGCCTCGGACAGGATACGGGCCTGATCGAGCGGACTGATATATGGCGCGTCGGTCATGAAGCGGGTCTCTTGGTCAGCAGGGTGGGGCGGGTTCTATCTGATTGGCGGGCACGGCGCAAAGCATGTCCGCTGCGGTTTCAGGAGACGCGCCGCGGCCATGCCGCCGCCACCGCGAGCAGCAGCCAACTCACGATCAGAAGCGTGCCGCCTGTCGGCGCCGCCATCTGAAACAGGCTGTGGCCGGCATATTGCCGCAGCGTCAGGTCGCCGGCGAACAGCGCTGCCGCGACGACAAAGCCCAACGCGGCCGCGATCCCGATCCGGAGATGAATGACGCCGCGCTCAGTCAGCGCCACGACGGCAAGCACGGCAGTAGCATGAAACAGCAGCATCGATGAAGCCGACGCCAGCCGCGTCGCGTCCGGTTGATGCGCGGATGCCGCCGCCAGAATGACGCCGTCGGCGCCCATGATTCCAGCCAGAATGATCAGAATGCGGAACAGGCGAGGTCCCATCATCAGCTGCGCTCTCCCAGAAGACGCACCATCGCGGCGCGCAATTCCGGCATCCCCGCGCCGGTGCGCGAGGACGTCACCAAAACTTCCGGAAATGCGGCGGGATGTTTGGTCAGTGCTGCCACGGTGGCGGCAATGCGTTGTTCGAGCTCTTGAAGCTTCACCTGATCGGCCTTGGTGAGGACGACTTGATAGCTCACGGCGGACTTGTCGAGCGTCTTCAGCACGTCGAGGTCAACTTCCTTGAGGCCATGCCGGGCATCGATGAGCACATAGACCCGTGCCAGATTGCTGCGGCCCTGCAGGAACTTGTGGATCAGCGCGGTCCATGACGCAACCTTGGCCTTCGGCGCGGATGCGTAACCGTAACCGGGCATATCGACCAGCCGGACGCCGGCATTGCCGGGGCCCTCAAAGAAGATCAATTCCTGGGTGCGGCCCGGTGTGTGCGAGGTTCGTGCCAGCGCGTTGCGGCCGGTCAGCGCGTTGATCAGGCTGGATTTGCCGACATTGGAGCGGCCGGCAAATGCGACTTCCATGCCCGCCATCGGCGGCAGCGTTTCAATCGAGGGCGAGGCCCAGAAGAACTGCCAGTCGCCGGCGAACAGTTTTCTCCCCTGTTCGATCAGCTTCGCATCAATGTCGGTGGTCATGCGAAGCTCCCATTCTTCGTCGTGGCCGGGGCTCGTCCCGGCCATCCACGTCTTTCTTTTGACTGACCCTCTAAGACGTGGATGCCCGGCACAAGGCCGGGCATGACGGATTAGAGAGGGATGCTTACACCGAGGAAGCCCTACGTCGCCTTCTTCGAGGCGAACGTCGCCCTGAGATTGTCGAACAATTCAACCTTCACGCCATTGCGGCGCATGATGAAGCTCTGCTGCAGCACCGAAAGCAGGTTGTTCCACGCCCAGTAAATCACCAGGCCCGCCGGGAACCCCGCCAGCATGAAGGTGAAGATCAGCGGCATCCAGTCAAAGATCATCTTCTGGGTCGGATCCGGCGGCGTCGGATTGAGCTTCATCTGGAACCACATCGTGATGCCCATGATGATCGGCCATACGCCGAGCGCGAGATAGTGTCCGAACAGCGGCATCTGGGTCGGATCGAAATGAAGCAGGCCGAACAGGTTGAACAGATTGGTCGGGTCGGGCGCCGACAGATCCTTGATCCAGCCAAAGAACGGCGCGTGCCGCATTTCGATGGTGACGAACAGCACCTTGTAGAGCGAGAAGAACACCGGAATCTGCAGCGCCACGGGAAGACAACCGGCGATCGGGTTGATCTTCTCCTTCTTGTAGATTTCCATCATCTCCTGCTGCTGTTTCACCTTGTCGTCGGGATAGCGTTCCTTCAGCGCGGCCAGTTGCGGCTGCACCGATTTCATCTTCGCCATCGACGCGTAGGATTTATTGGCGAGCGGGAAGAACAACAGCTTCACCAGCACCGTCACCAGCAGGATGGCGACGCCGAAATTACCCACCAGGTGGTAGAACCAGTCCAGCGCCAGGAACATCGGCTTGGTAATGAAATAGAACCAGCCCCAATCGATCAGAAGATCGAAGTGATTGAGCGCGAGCTGTTTGTTGTAGCCGCCGAGACCCGCAAGCGGAAAATTGATGCCGACGACACTGGCTTCCTTGGCGCCGGCGAACAGCCGGGCATTGGCGGTGCCGGTGCCGCCGATCGCGATGGTTTGCGGATCCTGCAGGTAATCGGTCTGATAGGTCCGCACGGCGCCGACGAGATTGGAGGAGAACCGCGCCTGCAGCTGGGCATTGGTGTCCGGCAGCAGCGCCGACGCCCAATATTTGTCGGTGATGCCGAGCCAGCCATTGGTGACCTTGAAGTTGACGGCCCTGGCGTCGTCGATTTTCTTGTAGCCGTATTCCTGCAGGCCCTGATCGCCGAGATAGCCGATCAAACCTTCGTGCAGGATGTAATAGCCCGCGACGTGCGGGGTGCCGTGGCGCGAGATCAGCGCGAACGGATAAAGCGTGACCGGCGCATTGCCGACATTGGTAACGTCGTCCTTGACGGTGAAGAGGTAGTGGTCGTCGATCGCAATGGTGCGGCGGAAGGTGAGACCATCGCCGTTATCATATTTCAGCGTCACCGGGCTGTTCGGCGTCAGGCTGCCCGAGCCCTCCTGCTGCCACACCGTATTCTGGTCGGGAATTCTCGCCGTCGAGCCGCTGGCCGGGACCCATCCGAATTCGGCGTAATAGGGTTCAGCCGTTCCCGAGGGCGAGAACAGCACGATGGCCGGCGATTTTGGATCGACGGTCTCGCGGAACTGCACCAGCGCCAGATCGTCGATGCGGGCGCCCCTCAGCGAAATGCTGCCGGTCACGCGTGGGGTCTCGATCTTGACGCGCGGCGACGCGGCAATGGCGGTATCGCGGCTGACGGGTGCCGCGGAGGCGGGCTGATTTGTCGCCGGCGCATTGGCCGACGGCGCGGGCGCCGCGCCGGTCTGCGGCGTGGTCGTGCTTCCGGCCTGCGGCGCGGGCTTCACCATCTCGCTCTGAGCCTGCTGCGCGGCGCGCTGCTTCTCCATCTGCGGAATGTTGAAGAAATACTGCCAGCCGATCAGCACGAGGCCCGACAGAATGACGGCGAGGATGGTGTTGCGATTATCGGTCATCGTTCAGGTCTCGTCATTCAATTCGGTTTGCGGCTTGCGCTATAGCTGTTTTCTTGACGCGTTTTCTTTAAACGAACCGGTGTCCACTTCGCTCGAAAACGCTTTAGACGGTCTCATGGGCTGCCGGTCGAGGCGATGCAGGGCCGAGCGGAGATCGTCGAGCATGGTCGCAAAGTCGCGGTTCAGGGCGGCACGACGGCCGACTAGCACATAATCACTGTGCGGTCGCATTGTTATCGGATCCACCCGCTTCACCAATTCGCGAAGCCGGCGCCGGATGCGATTACGCTCGGTCGCGGTGCCAATCTTCTTGGTAACGGTGAAGCCGACCCGGACCGCGCCGTTATCGTCGCGGGGCCGGCTTTGCACCACGAAGGCAGCGCTGTTGACCCGCGCGCCATTGGCAACGGCGAGGAAGTCCGCCCGCTGCCTTAACCGATCCATGATGATCTCCGGGAAGCCCGGCTCAGGCGCTCAGACGCTTGCGGCCCCGTGCGCGGCGCGCCGCGAGGACCTTGCGGCCGCCGGTCGTCGCAAGGCGGGCGCGGAAGCCGTGACGGCGCTTGCGCACCAGTTTGCTGGGTTGATAAGTCCGCTTCACGGGTCGTTCTCCGCTGACCGGGCAATTTGCCGAGGAATGAGATAAGTCCGGTGATGCTGGCGGGCCCAAAGCGGACCGTTTCCGGCCCAAATGAGCCGCCCCGGTTGGACCGGGTCATCACGGACTATTGGCGCGGCTTATACGGGAGCGACCCGTTTTCGTCAATGTTGCGGCGTGCCGTGTCCGGGGTCCTTCGAAACGGCGCAATTTGCGCGAATACATCAAGTTTCGCGGGTTTTCGACTGGCGGGGGACGGCAGCTCGCCCGGCGCCCACCCGGTCCGGAACCGGCAGACATTATCGAACCGTAATTTGACCGGTTCCCGAGCAACACGCATCTTGAAACCTGAGACATCGAAGGCAGATATCGTGTCAGTGACCGATGAACA
>DASXJV010000112.1:0-2670 GCA_036497205.1 Bradyrhizobium sp. | reverse complement strand
TGTCGTTCCACCAGTCGATGTAACCGGGATGCCAGCCTTCCAGCGCTTTGAGCACCTGCCGATCCTCGCTGAGATTCACGTTGTTGGGAATCTTGGTGCTGTAATCGACCTTCATGATGTCCACGTTCATGGCGCGCTCCTAGGAGACATTTTCCGTCGTGCCCGGCTTGTCCCGGGCATCCACGTCTTCCTTTCATCACTGAAAGGAAAAGCCGTCATGGCCGGGACATCCAGCGCGAAGACGCGCTTCGCACTTTTGCCCGGCCAGGACGCAATAATATTCACTAAACCCGCGTCGTATCGAACTGCGCCTTCTGGCCGGTGCCGTAGCGCTTGAGCGCGCCGTCCTCGCCGACCGCGTTGGGGCGCTGGAAGATCCAGTTCTGCCACGCCGTCAGGCGCGAGAAGATTTTAGATTCCATGGTCTCGGGCCCGACGAAGCGCAAGTTGGCTTCCATGCCGGTGAGACTATCGGGCGAAAAGCTGGTGCGTTCCTCGAAGAACACCCTGATCTCGTCATCCCAGTCGATATCGTCGAGCGCAAAGGTGACGAGGCCGAGCTGCTCGGCTTCCGCGGCATCGATTGCCTCGCCGATCCTCTCTTGCGCGTGGTCCAGATCCGAAGGATCGGCCTGAAAGCGCGATTGCAGCCGCGTCAGGCCGTGACTCATGGGGTAGGGTCCGAAATTCATCGCGCTCAGCTCGATGGTCGGCGGGGCGCGGTTGTCGCCCTGCTTCTGGCCGATCAGCATGTAGGACCGGTCGGCGGCGAACACGAGTTCGGCCAGCGTGCCGACGAAACACGAGCCCGGCTCGACCAGCGTCACCAGCGTGCGCGAGGTGACGTCGATGCGCTTCAGCACCCGCTTCCAGTACTGCCTGATTTCGTTCACCAGCCAGTGCGCCTTGTTGGCTTCCAGAAAGGCATCGCAGGCCAGAACATTTGTGCGCTCGCCGTGCGACTTGAACACCAGCATCGCGGTCTCGAGTTCGTTGATGCGCAAATGAAGGATCGCATCATCGAGTTCGCGCGCCACCTGCAGCGGCCAGAACGATGCGCCTTGCGCGATCATGCCGTCGATATCGGCGGGCGGGCCTGCGTCCGGCGCCTTGATCGAAATGGTCGCGATGCGCTCGGCGCGATTGATATCGACACTGACAAGGCCATAGCGGATGCCGCTATCGTCGAAGCTGCGCGTCAGGGGGTTAAGCGAAATGCCTTTTCCGTTGCCGCTGCGCTTCGAGGCGGCGGCGAATTCTCTTGCGCGCTCCGCGACTTTGGCCTCGAGCTTGCTGTTTGGCACGATCTCGTCGACAAGGCGCCACTGCACCGCGCGCTTGCCCTTGATGCCTTCCTCGATCGTGCAGAAATAATCGGCGTGGTCGCGACGCACCTTGCGCTTGTCGACGACCCGCGTCAGTCCGCCGGTGCCCGGCAATACCGCCAGCAGTGGCACTTCCGGCAGCGCCACCGCCGCCGCGCCGTCGTCGGCGAGGATGATGTGATCGGTCGCCAGCGCCAGTTCATAACCGCCGCCGGCCGCGGTGCCATTGACGACGGTAATAAAGCGCTGCCCGGAATTCTCGCTGGAATCCTCCAAGCCGTTGCGGGTCTCGTTGGTGAATTTGCAGAAATTGACCTTGTGGGCGTGGGTCGCGCCCGCCAGCATGCGGATGTTGGCGCCGGCGCAGAACACACGATTCTTGCCGGAGCGGAGCAGCACCACCTTCACGCCGGGATGCTCGAAGCGCAGCCGCTGCACCGCGTCCGCCAGTTCGATATCGACGCCGAGATCGTAGGAATTCAGCTTGAGCTGATAGCCTTCGAAGAGCCCGCCGTTCTCGTCGACATCCATGGTCAGGGTCGCGACATTGCCTTCGACGTCGAGCTTCCAATGCCGGTAGCGTGACGGATCCGTCTGAAAATCAATGTGCTTCGCGCCACCAGCGAGGACGCGATCTTCACCGGCCATGGGCCACCCTTGGGCTGCGACGATTGATCTCATGCACAATAGTGCATGTTTTGGCACAGGTCCAGCCTACAACGTAAAAAAGTGCATTTTGTTTCATCTTCGGCCGACGGTGCCGATCTTCACCCATCGGCCTTGGACCACGACGATTGCAACAATCTGGCCGGGGACATTAGCCCAACCTGGCAGCCGAAGGGTTGAAGGCGGCCGGGGAGGAACGCTGATCGCCGCGACTAGCGTTTTATGCAGCTTGTTCGCGCGAGCCTTCGTGCGTGTACAAAATGCGTCTTGCAAATTCCGAGATCGCATTGAGCGTCGCCTCCGGCGCTTCACGATGCGGCGAATGTCCGGCACTGGGAATGATCGTCACATCGACCGGACAATAACATTCCTCTTGGGCGATCTCGATCTGGCGGATGCTCCCATACTGGTCGTCGGCGCCTTGCAAGATCGCGACCGGTACCCGAATGTAGGCCAGATATTCTGAAATATCCCAGCTACGAAACCGCGGGTCGAGCCACGCGCCGTTCCAGCCGTAGAACGCGTTGTCGACGTCTTGATGCCAGCGCGCCAGCTTCGCCCTGAGATCCGTCATCTCGTAGGCTTTCTTGATCTCCGCGATCGACGTCACCGAAATATCTTCCACGACGAAATGCGGGGCGATCATCGCGACCCCGCGCACGCGGTGATCCTGATTGGA
>DASXJV010000111.1:0-11750 GCA_036497205.1 Bradyrhizobium sp. | reverse complement strand
TGTGCGCGTACGCCCTCAGGGAGAGCAATGGCCTATAGGAAAGCTCAAGGAGCTGTTGAAGCAGGGATGAAATTGTTTGCAACCTGCAGATACCACGCTCGCAGACACCACGCTCTAGGAGCGTCGCCAGCGGCGAGCGCCCATACCAGCCCGCCCTTGAGGGAACTGAACCAACCGTCATTGCCGCTCTGAGGTGCTCACCGGCACATCAGCATCCCTTGCAAATGTTTTTAATCCTTGCATCTACTTTTGGATCTTCGGCTCGGATCTCGGCGTCGCCCGGCATCGATGGGCCTGGCGTGACCGTTCCATCAATACGTCCGCCGTTCCCCGCCTGAGCCTTGTTGCTCGCACTTCCTGTCGTGGCCGATCCACTGGCGCCACCGGCTGCGGCGCCCGCCGATCCGGATGAATTTGCCGTTCCCAAGGTGTTGGTGCCCGGAGCTGTGGGCGCTTTCGCGGAATTGCCCGCGCCAGTGGGATCGTTGCCGGAATTGTTGAGCCCCCCGGCATTCGCGGGACCATTCGGCACACCGCTAACGCCGGCCGTGCCCGCACCCGCTGCTCCAGCGTTGGGCGATCCCACAGCGCTGCCGGTCCGAGCGGTAGGACCACTAGCCGCGCCGCCGCTCGAAGCGCCACCGGCTGACCCGCCTCCGGCCCCGCCTCCACCACCCCCGCCCTGAGCGACAGCCATCGTTGAGCCGGCGGTGAAGAATATTGCTAACGCGATTGTTGGAAGCTTCATAATCGTTGTCCTTTCGTCGCGCGAGAAATCACGACTAATCTTTTGGCGTTGCTTTCGTTCCACCGCGGAATGACCCCATCGGCGACGGCTTGAGTCCTCTTTCTTTAGCGTCGCAAGTTGGGTATGGCGCGGCGCAGAAAACAACCGGAGGCGATCGGCGAAGGCGCCGCCGACAGGCTGCCATCGCCGGAGAGTCGGCTGCATGAGATTAAATTAAATTCGACGGCTACCGCGTCCAGCTTCAGCTCCGCACCGAGGACGAACCCAAAGCCCTTTCACTCGCCGCGGCACAACGAGCAAATCAAGCGCTTCAGGAAGATCGCCAACGACGCACTCCTGATCACTGCGGGAGTGCTGGCGCACGTTCACGACGCCGAGGTTGATCCGCGAGGGCGCAGAGCCGCCCGCGCGGGACCGCCCGCTTTATGCCAACGGGGGTTAGCCGGTCCGACGCTTGTCGGTCTGTGGCGCTTCCGGCCGTGTGCTCGGTTGAGCTGCGGCCCCTTGTTGCTCTTCCGGCTGTGTGCTCAGGTGAGCTCCGGCCCTCAGCACTTGTTGCTGATATGCCCTCCCATCCTCCGCAAGCAGTTCCATCTCTCGCTTGAGCCAGTTCTGATATTGCCGGAGTATATCGGCGGGCGTCTCCGCGTCCGCGATATATTTTGCCGCTTCAAGTGCCGCTTCCATGCCCTTGTGACGCCGGGCAAACCAACCGTCCGCAAATTCCTTCAAGCCTTCGAGCGCGGTTTCTTGGTTTTCCCAGAACTTGACGCCTATCGGCGCATAGGCCTTCAAGGTAGCTGCTGGTTGCAAGATGTTTGGAAATAACGTCCCGTTATCGCTCATGATCATTCTCCGTTTGAGTTGACCTGCCCCGGCCGGAACCCGGCATGGTGTCGCGACCCTGACATTTACCGGAACAGCACCTCCCTGATGGCCGCTCGGTAAAATGCTCGGCATGAAAAAACAGATACTGAAAAAATGTTCCGCAACTTAGGCGAGGTCCGGAGAGGGAGCCCGGACCCCTGACACGACCGTAACAGCGCCTCCCTCCGGGCCGCTCGGCAAGTGCTCTGTCGAATTATGAGTTCCGCTCTGCAATGCGGACTGAACGGCACATTCAGAGACCGTTCATGACTGACCATGTACAGTGTGCGTGGCGCGTGCGTTTAACCCGTCGCCTGCGAGCAGGACCGCGCGCATGACTTCAAGACACCAGCATTCCAAAATAGGTTGCACTGTGTCTGTCCAAAACAAATTTGCGGATGAGCCGGATGTTTGTCCTTACTGCAAACGGCCATTCGAAATCTCCGCAGTCAAATTAAGTCTCCTGGGCCGGGTCGTCACTTTGCTCGTCTGCCCCGGCTGTGGGCTGGCAAGAGCAGAAACCCGCAACAAAGCACGGCGAAAATTGCGTAGCCGAATTTCAGCGCTTCGGCGCATGTTGCGGGAATAAAAACGATCTTAGCCTTAACTGCTACGCCTGCGCATCGGCACAGAGAGCGCGGCAGATCCTTGGCGCTGTTGCCACCGCACACGCGGTGCAGAAGTTGATTTCTTTCCCGATCATGGTGCGCTTGACGCGAAGCTCTGCGGCAATCGCAGTACCGCATGCTCATGGATGGCGATCCGATAGTCGTCGGCTAGCCTCGGCGGCGTTTCTTGCCGTCCACTGCCGAGAAGCTGGGGAAGCGTCGCCTCCAGAGCCAAGCCGTCATGCTCCCATGGCGCGGCTGGCATCCGTCTCCACGGATTCCGTTGCCGGCTGGCGGAGCGCGCCGTCTTGCCCGTGGATATCGAACAGTATCAACGGTAACAGATTGAGCGGCCCGAGGTTGTCACCCCATGTCTTGGGTACGTTCTGTTACCTATGTGTCCAGGCTGGACAAAATAGCGGAGTGGCGGAGGGAGAGGAACTGGGATCGAACCTTCTCCACGTAGACCAGAGTACCTCAGCGAGTTCAGACGGCAGTAAATTCCTGGCGAAAGCGCGACTAAGCGCGTCCTTCCACCGCATTTTGAAGTCTAGAGCGCGGCATCAAGCCCCACGGTCGGTTGTACAATGCAGCCTCTGCCAAGCGCAGCGGGAGTGATTCCGGTCAAACCGCCGCGGCTCGTCGTACCGGTGAGCCTCGACTACCGGGGTCAAAATTAACGTCCGCTTTGCGCCCCACAAGCGGCCGTTCCATATCAATCCCTGGTGCAATCATTTGCCCAGACTTTCGCGCTCCACGCAGGAACGCCGCTGAACCGTCCGACCAGGAAATCGATGAAGAGGCGCGCTTTTACTGCAAGATGCTGGGTCGGCGGATAGACCGCATGCAGCGTCAACGGTGCCGCCTTGTAACTGACGGGAAATGCGCGCAATGCGCCTTCGCCAACTTGAGGCAGCTTTTCAAGGCTGTCCATTGCCTCCCAGGTTCGGCGGCGCCTCGCGGGCCGCGCAGTCGATGCCGCTGATGGGCGCCCAGCTCTCAAGTTCCGATCTCGATGCGGTGGCGGCCTATGTCTGGGCGCTGGGTCACCGGAGCGGTCATTGACCAGGAAACAGCGCTGCAATGCCGGGCGGCGGCCATTCGACCGAGGTATGCACCAGGCCGTCGGCGAGCGACAGTCGCCCGATTCCGGTATGTTCGCTGATGGCCGTCCATGCGAAATCATGTCGATACCAGTCGAACGAAATGATCCGCACATCGGAGAACTCGAGAAATTTCCGCGTCAGCGGAAAAAGACACTTGTAGACGGCCTCCTTTGCCGAAAAAACAAATGTGCAGAATTCGCAAAAGCTGCGGCCATCATCCGGCCTGAAGAGCGCCGCCTCATCGACCATGCAGACATCGGCGATGTCGCGCGCCGCCGCAGGCTCGATGATCCATTCCGAATCGATGCCGAGCCCGGCGATGTCCGCCGCCCATGCAACCGCCGCCGCGGCAAAGCCGCCGCTATGGGTGATGGAGCCGACCACGCCGTCGGGCCAGACCGGCGCCCGATCCCCGGCCATCGCAACATGGGTTGAAGCGGCGCCGAGACAGCGAAGCGCGAACTCCGCACAGAGGCGACCGGCGAGAAATTCGCGCTGGCGGCTCTCGGCTGCATGCCGGAGCGGCTGCGGCAAGCGCGATCGCACTTCGGCACCGAGCGGAAGCGCAAAGGCGGCGTCGGTGTTATGGAGCGCGTGATAGCGCACGCGCTGCGAAAGCCGATGAAGGTTCGGGTGGGCCGCTTGAGCCTCGCGCGCTGTCTGGCTGGCCATGACTATCAGCGATGATCAAGCCGGCTTATCGCGGTCCAATTCCCTTGCGGCTTTCGGCCCGATCAGGCGCGAAAGCCTGCGGCGCAAGATCCGGCCGAAATCGTCCATGATGGTGAAGGCGGCCGGCACGAAGATGAGACTGAGGAAGGTCGAGGCGAGCAGCCCGCCGATCAAGGCGATCGCCATCGGAGCACGGAACGCGCCGCCTTCGCCGAGTCCCAATGCGGAAGGAATCATGCCGGCGGTCATCGCCGCGGTGGTCATGATCACCGGCTGGGCGCGCTTGCGGCCGGCATCGATCAGCGCCTGCGTCCGCTCCGCGCCGCTCGCCACTTCCGCAATGGCGAAGTCCACCAGCAGGATGGCGTTCTTGGTGACGATTCCCATCAACATCAGCAGGCCGATGATGACCGAGAGGTTGATGGCATTGCCGGTCAGCAGCAGCGCAAGGAATGCGCCGCCGATCGAAAGCGGCATCGAGAACAGAATGGTGACCGGCTGCATGGCGTCGGCGAACAGTAGCACCAGCACGGCGAACACCATCAGCACGCCCGCCGCGATAGCGCGCGAGAAACTCGAAAACACTTCGTCCATGATTTCCGAATCGCCGAATTTGGCGATGGTCACGCCGGCAGGCAGGTTCCGCGCCGAGGGCCCCGCCATCACCTGCTCGATCGCCGCGCCGAGCGGGGTGCTTCCGACCAGATCAGCCTCGATGGCGACGCGGCGCCTGCGATCATAACGTTCGATGGTCGTCGGTCCCTCGCCGTAGCCGGTGTCGGCGACCGCCGCCAGCGGCACGGTGACGCCGTTGCCGGCCTTGATGCGCAGCGTATCGAGGGTCGACAGGTCGCCGCGCGCCCGCTCGTCAAGCTCCACCCGGATCGGCACCTGGCGGTCGATGGCCGAGAACTTCGCCAGATTAGCCGAGACGTCGCCAACCGTTGCGATCCGTGCCGCTTCGGCAATCTGCGCCCCGGAGATGCCGAGATCGGCAGCCTCCTCGAGCCTCGGCACGATGAGAATCTCCGGCCGGGCCAGCGCTGCGGTCGAGACCACATTGGCGAGAACCGATACGTTCCACCGGGTCTCGCGCTCTACCGCCAGCGCCGCCTGCTCGACCGCGGCGCCGTCGGGCCCGGAAAAGATCAGCGTGAATTCGCGTCCGCCGCCGCCGTTGCCGAAGCTGTAGCGGATATCCGGCATCGCGCCGAGCACTGCGCGCATGTCGCGCTCGAATGCCTTCTGGTCGCGCGAGCGGTCGCCGCGGGCGACGAGGTCGATGAACAATGTGGTCTTGCGGACTTCGCCAGCGGTGACGCTCAGCCCGTTGCTGCCGGGGGCGCCGCCGACCGCATAGACGCTCCTGACTTCGGGCCGTTGCCTGAGCAATGCGGTGACGCGGTCCGCGGTCGCCACGGTATCCGCGATGGTCGCGCCCGGCGGCAGCTCGACCAGCAAAACCGAACGCGACAGGTCGCCGGTCGGCAGGAAGCCAACCGGCAAAGACCCTGCGATCATCAGCGAGCCCATCAGGATCGGCGCCCCGAGCGCCACCGTGACGAAGCGATGCCGAAGCGACCATTCGAGCATGCGCAGATAGCGCCGCATGATAACGCCGTGCGCTTCGACGCGGTGCTGAGGTTCGCGCAGGAAATATGCCGCCAAGAGCGGCGTTATCAGCCTCGCGACCAGCAGCGAGAAGGTGACCGCAATGGCGACCGTGAGACCGAATTGCCTGAAATATTGCCCCGCGATGCCGCCCATGAAGGAGACCGGCGCGAACATCGCGACGATGGTCATGGTGGTCGCGACCACCGCGAGCCCAATCTCGTCCGCCGCCTGCAGCGAGGCGCGATAGGCCGATTTGCCCATCCGCATGTGCCGGACGATGTTCTCGATCTCGACAATGGCATCATCGACCAGAATGCCGGTGACCAGCGTGATCGCCAGCAGGCTGACGGCGTTCAGCGAAAACCCGAGCAGGTCCATCGCCCAGAAGGTCGGAACAATGGACAGCGGTATCGCCAGCACGGAAATCGCCGTGGCTCGAAGGTCGCGCAGAAAGATCAGCACCACGACGACCGCGAGGATGGCGCCTTCGGCCAAGGTCTGCATGGTGGCGCGATAATCGGTTTTGGTATAGCGCACCGTGCTGTCGATCTCGGTCACCGACAGCTCGGGATGCTCCTTGGTGAGCGCCTGCAGCTTGTTGCCAACCGCTTCGGCGACCGCCACATCGGAGAAGCCTTTTGCGCGGTAAATGCCAAAGGCGACGACCGGCTGGCCATTGAGGCTGGCGAAGCTGCGGGCCTCCGCGGCGCCATCGCTGACCGTGGCAATCTCCTTCAACCTGGCCTTTCGACCGCCCGGCAGCACGATGGTGCGATTGGCCAGTTGCTCGACCGTGGTCGCGCCGGCGAGCATGCGGATGGCCTGCTCCTGCGAGCCCACTTGGCCGCGGCCGCCGGTGAGATCGACATTGCTGGCGCGCAACTGCTCGTTCACGTCCAGCGCGGTGATGCCGAGCGCGATCAGCCGGTCGGGCAGCAGCGAGACCCGGATTTCACGGTCGACGCCGCCGGCACGCTTGACCTGGGCGACGCCGCGAACGCCCTGCAGCGCAGTCGCAATGACGTCATCGACAAACCAGGACACCTGCTCGGCGGTCCGCGAGGGAATCGACGCCGCATAGGTGACGATCGCCATCCCTTCGACGTCGACCCGCTGGATCGACGGCTCCTCGATGCTCTGCGGCAGCTCCGAGCGGATGTTCGCCATCGCGTTACGGACATCGTTCACCGCGCGATCGGCCGGCGTCTCCAATTGAAACTCGACGGTCGTGACCGACACCCCATCGGAGACGCTCGAGGTGATGTGCTTGACTCCGACCACCCCCGCCGCCGCATTCTCGACGTTCTTGGTGACCTGGGTTTCCAGCTCGCTCGGCGCCGCACCGGTCTGGACGATGGTGATAGTGACGATCGGGATGTCGATGTTGGGCATCTGGGTGATCGGCAGGGTCTTCAGACTGAAGGCGCCGAGCGCGACCAGCACGACAAAGAGCACCAACGACGGAATCGGCTTGCGAATCGACCAGGCAGAGATGTTGAGGGCCATATCAACCTCCTCCCGCGGCTTTCGCGTCACCGCGGACCGGCACGATCGGTTCGCCCGGCCTGGCAAAGGCTGCGGCGCGGACCACGACTTCCTGGCCTTCCATCAGACCATTGACGATCTCGACCCGGGCGCCGTGTTTGAAGCCGGTTTCGACGTTGCGGATTTCGACGACATTGTTGGTTGCCAGCTGGACGTAGGCTCCATCCTTGCCGAACAGCACCGCCGACAACGGCACGGTGACGGCTTGTCGCCGCCCGACGGTAATGTTGCCGCGGGCAAAAATGCCGGCTCGCATGGCCGGATGGTGCGACAGCGCGACCGCGACGCGGCCGAGCCGGCTCAACTTGTCGACGCTTGGATCGACCAGCCGCACAGTGCCGATGATGGCCTCGCTGACGCCGGACAACCAAACTTCGACGTTTTGGCCTGGCACAATCTGCGGCAGCACCGTTTCCGGAACCTCGGCGTCAAATTCGATTTCACCGTTGCGCACAATCTGGAATAGCGTCTCGCCCACCGTGCCGGCGACGGCGCCGAGGCGGGCGGCGCGGTGCGAGATGGTTCCGGCTGCCGGCGCCTTCAGCTCGGTTCGCGCGATCTTCAGTTCGATCTCGCTGCGTTGCGCCTCCGCAAGCGCGCGTTCGGCTTCGGCGATGCGCAAATTCGCCTCGGCGGCGGTGGCCTTCGCGACGGCAACCTTGGCCTGGGTCTCACGCGCCAGCAGTTGCACCGGCGAGGCGGTACCGGTGGCGCCCAATGCTTGCGCGCGCTTCAGCGCGTCCGCCGCTTCGGCTTCGGCGGCCTGTGTCTCGGCGATCGACGCCCTCGCCTGCGCGATCGACGCATCGGCTTTGGCGATCGTCGAGGTGTTTTGCGCGAGCTGGGTCCGCAGCATGGCGCCGTCGAGGCGGGCAAGCACCTGGCCTTGTTCGACGCGATCGCCGACGTCGGCCAGCAGCTCGACAATGCGCAGCCCGTCGACCTCGGCGCCGACGACGATCTCCTCGCGGGCCGCCAGGGATCCGGTAACCGCGAGCGTCTCGGTGATCGAATGCCGTTCGGCCCGGGCTAGCGTCGTGGCAACCGGTGCCGCGCCTATCGGTCCGCCGCCGTCCCGTTCCGGATCGGCGAGTTGCGTTGCGACCGCTTCGATCTGGCGACGCTGCGCACCGATCCCAGCGAAGCTGTAGACGCAGAGCGTGACGACGAACATGAGGAGGGCGATCCAGGCGAGCCTCAATAACGGCTTTTTCACCCCATTGCCTTCCTGTGGATCCGCCCTAGAGCGCAATCCCATCGAATTGCATCGCGATTGCGCTCTAGGTTTTTATGTTGTCGCGTTTGCTTCACGCGAACCGTTATTAACTTGGCTTGAAAACGCTCGAACCAAGCGGCATGGCATCCGAACCTGACAGCCAGCGTCAGCATCCGCGACTGCAAGCCGAGCACGAAGGAGACCATTGAAGCATCGGGGCGGATCAAATGGTTCTCGACATCGCGGGTATCGAAGTGGTGTCGACGTCGACAGCGCGGCGGCTGGCAGCCTCTGCAGGGGCACCGGCAGAGGCGATTCCGCGACGTGCAGTGGCGTGAACGCCCGCCGCGCTCCCGTTGGCCGCTAGGCCTTCGACGAGTTCGGCAATCTCGTCACGCGCGTTGTGGCGGGCGAACGCGGTGCGCAGCTCCTGCGCGCGCTGTCGATAGTGCGGCTGCGAGAGTACGGCGCGGACCCCCTGGCTTATCTGCGAGGCCGATGGCCCGCCGGTGCCGAGATTGATGCCGGCGCCCGCCCACGCGACCCGGGCGGCGATTTCCGGTTTTTCCTCGCTGTTCCCGGCAACCACCAATGGCACGCCGAGGCTGAGCGCGTGGCTGACGGCGCCGTAACCGCCATTGGTCACCATGACGCTCACTTTCGGGAGCAGGCGGTCGAACGGCAGGAATGACGCCGCCCGCGCATTGCGCGGCAACGGAACGGGGATCGCTTCAACGGGAGGTCCGCCGGTGCTTGCAATCACCATCAGATCCTGGTTCGCCAGCGCCTTCAGCGTCGGCCCGACAAGCTGCCCAAGGTCCTGGTTTGCGACGGTGCCCTGGGTGACGAGCACGATCGAACCGGCCGTGCCGACATCGTCCCACCAAGGCGGCGGGCGGAAGTCCGTGGATGGCGGCGGCAGCAGCGGTCCGACGAAGCGGATGCTGTCGGGCATTTCGCCGCGCGGATATTCGAATGCCTTGGCCGTGAGCTGCAAATACAGATCGGGCAGCGTGATCATGGCGTCGAACAGAAATGCCGGCAGCGGGCGCGAGCCCTGCCTGGCGAGAACGTCATTGAAGTATCGCTGCACGGAGCCGAAGACCGCTTGCTGTAATTGGCCATTCATCACGACATTGCGCGCCCGCTCCTGCGGCGTGAGCGGCGGCGGAAGCGCCGTGCCGAAGAATGCAGTGTCCGCGCTCGACAGGCCGAGAGCGGTGATCCCGAGCGCGACGATCGGGACTCTTTTTTCCCGTGGTCCGAGCAGCAGCGGAAAGGTGCCGCAGAACATGGTGTCGACAATGATCGCATCAAGCGGGGACTCGCGGTGGATGTCGGCCATCCCCGCGCTCTGATGCGGTATCGCATCGGCAAAGAGGTGCTGCAATCCGAAGCAGAACTGGGCTGGGCCAGGTGGGATGTTGCGGCGTTCGGGAAAGCGCTCGTCGAGTTGCCGATAGTCGATGTCGATCTCTGGGCGGAACGCGACGAATCGCGCGCCGGTCGCCTCGGCTCGCTCCCTGAACACACTTCCGGTATGCACGACCACTTCGTGGCCGCGACTAACGAGGTGTTTGGCAACCGCCAACAGCGGCAAGACGTGACCGGGTACCGCGGTAGCGGCGATGAGAAATCGCGCCATGTTGTGCTCTCCCTATCCCTCACCCATCAACCGACTCGCTGCTCATTCGGGGTTGCCGGCGCGAGAGCATCGGACACCACTTCCGGGAGCCGCAGGCTGGCGAAATAGCGTTCGAGAAGGGCGGCCCCGACTGGAGCGATCGGCGCGCCCACCGCAGCCAATTGTTGCTGGGTGAAGTCTGACGCGATTTCGGGGTGCGATCGCGAGGTGTCCTCTTGTGCCAGGATCGACAGCACGGCTGCGAGATCATCGTCATGGGTTTTCGCAAGCTGCCGTTGCGCAATCTCGGTCCATCGATCGAGCGACACGAGTTCGAGCCGCAGGCCGAGCCGGTCAAAGATCCGGGGGACCTCCCGCACATGGAGCGGTTCGCTGTTGATGAGGTGATAGACGCTGCCCCAGGACACTTCGCGGCCCGCGAGCCGGACGATCGCCCGCGCCACGTCATCCGCTGGCGTCATGTTCACCAGAACATTCAGGTCGGGAATCACCCCGAGTTCGGCATAGAGTCGGACCAGCCGCCAGATCAGATCGGTTTCGTTGCAGATTGCATTGACGCGATCGCCGGTGACGCTGCTCAGGCGATAGATCGACACCGGGAGCCCGCGCGCCTGTGCCTGGCGGGCGAGCGTGTCGCCGACCCACTTGCTTTGGCCATAGCCGCTCACGAGACCCTGCCACGAGGTGAGATCGGTGTGCTCCGACACCGGCCCGGACTGAAGCTTGTCGATCACCGCAAGCGTGGAAACATAGTGCAGGCTCTTGGGCCGTCCATTCGCGGTCCAATCGAGCAGCGTCAGGACGCTGTCCACATTGGCGGGCTTGAGCGCGGCGTAATTATGAAGAAATTCGACGTTGGCGCCGCAATGATAGATCGCGTCGCACTCATCGCGCACCATGCGGGTTGCCTTGTCATCGAGTCCTAGCGCCGGCTGTGCGAGATTTCCGGTCAGGATCTCGATACGACGCTCGTCCCAGCATGCCGAAAGCTTTCGCTTGTCGAGCGCCTGCCGCAAACGGTCCTCGGCCGATCGGCTGTCCGGAGCGCGGACGTGGCAGGCGATATGCGCGTCGGTTTCCTGCAGCAACGTAGAGAGAAGATGACTGCCGACGAAACCGGTGGCTCCGGTCAGGAAAATGCGCTCGGGCTTGTCGGTCGCGCGCGCGCGGTTCGGCTTGATGTGCGGCGGCAGCAGGATGTCGCGGGACAGGTCCGGGATGCCGTCCGAAGCTCCGTCAAGGTCCAGCAGCGCCGCAAGGTCACTGACGATCGGCGTCGTATAGACCGCCGTGATCGGGAAGTCCGGCCGGATCTCGTTGCGGATGCGGCGGCCGAGCCGGATGGCGAGCAGCGAGTGACCACCGAGATCAAAGAAATTGTCATCGATGCCCACGCGCGCGAGCCCGAGGGTGTCGGCAAATAGCGCGCAGAGTTTCTCCTCCCGTGCCGTTCGCGGCGGGGTGTATTCGGTGACGGGTTGTTGGTCGGGGGCAGGCAGGGCGTTGCGATCGAGCTTGCCGCTCGGCGTAAGCGGCAGCGCGTCGAGCATGACGAAGGCGGCGGGGATCATGTAGTCCGGCAGAGTGTGTGCCAAATGCTGGCGCAGCATGGCTAGGTCCGGCGCATGACCGGCGGCGGGCACGACGTAGCCGACCAGGCGCTTGTCGCCAGATGGTTCTTGGCGGGCGACCACCGCAGCCTGGATGATGCCCTCATGCTGAGCGAGCG
>DASXJV010000110.1:0-6183 GCA_036497205.1 Bradyrhizobium sp. | reverse complement strand
CCCAGCAGTGGCTTGAGCTCCGGCTGCACCTCCAGCACCACCTTCGCCCCGGCACGCGCCAGCAAAGGCACATAGCGCGCGAACTGGATGGTATCGCCGAGCCCTTGCTCGGCATGCAGCAGGATGGTGCGCGTGCCGAGCGGATATTCGCCGAGCCAGAGCGGCTTGCCGAAGCTCCTGTGCGCGCCCTCCATGCCGGAGCGTTTCCAGCGCCATTCATATTCGGTAAAGCCGCGCCGCAGATCGCCGCTCGTGAGCAGCGCCTGCGCCAGGTTCGAATGCGCGTCGGCATAGGACTTGTCGATGGCGATGGCCTTCTCGAAACAGGCGGCAGCTTCCGCATGCTTGTTCAGCGCCTGGAGAGCGCGGCCGCGATTGTTCAGCGCCTTCAGGTGCTGTGGCGCACGCGTGAGCACCTGGTCGTAGGCTGCGATGGCCTCTGCGTGGCGGCCGAGGTCTAGAAGCGCATTGCCACGATTATACAGCGCATCGGGATGGTTCGGCGCCCGGCGCAACAGGGTGTCGAAGTCGGCGAGTGCATCGGCCAGGCGGCCGAGCGCCGCGAGCACGGTGCCGCGGTTGAGCCTCGCCTCGCCCTGCGCGGGGTTACGCGCCAGGACCGCATCGAAAGAGGCCAGCGCTTCGTCCGCGCGGCCGAGCACATAGAGGGCGCTGCCGCGCTGTTGCAAGAGGCTCACGTCGTCCGGACGCAAGGCGAGCGCCTTATCGATGGCGTCGAGCGCCTCGCCGTCGCGCTTGAGCGCGTGCAGCACGTTCGCGAAGTTGCTCCAGGCGTCGGGTGATTGGCCATTGACCTTCAACGCCGCCGACATCAGCCGGAAGGCTTCGCCGGTCTGGCCGCTTTGCGCTTTGACAAGTCCGAGCAGATGCAGTGCGTCGAAATTGCCAGGCGCGGCCTTGAGCACGCGGGCGTAGAGCTTCTGCGCCTCGCGCAGTTTCCCCTGCCGATGCAGGGTGACCGCCTCGTTCATCGCCTGGCCGAGATTGAAGGTCCGCTGTTGCACGACCGCGCCAATTGCACGGCCGGGCCGGGCAGTCAATGTAGAGGGCTTGGCAGGGCCCCTGGCGCCTTGCTCAGCCGCGGTATTCGCGCTTATGCCGGGTCGGGGGCCGTTCCGGGCCAGTGTAGAACTGGTTGCGCTCGCAGAAGCCGCCGATTCCGCTTACCGTTGCCATACATTGCTCGAAAGTGACGAAGCCGCAGTTGCGGCCGCCGCCGCCATATCCGCTGTATTGCGCGCACCATTTATAGGGATCGGCATGGCCGGCCGTCGGCGGGAACAGGGCGAGCGCCGATAATGCCGACAGGATGAAAGTGATCGACCGCATGTCACGCCTTCCTTGCCTGGTTGTCCCTCGCCATTAACACCCTTGTCGGCCTGTTAGTTCGCGCCCGCCAGTGTGATGCCTGCCGTCAGTCCTTCTGCACCCAGAAGTGATACATGCTCGAGAATAATTGAGGGTGCGCCGTCTCCAGCGCATGCCAGCGGTCGAGATCGGTGAGCGACCAGCCGGAGCTCGAGAACAGTGCTCGGTGTTCCTGCTGCGGGGCCGCGCCGAATTCAAATCCGAGGAAACGCAGCCCGCTCGCCGCCAGGAAATCCTTGATCGCCGGAATGGTGACGCGCGTTTCTTGCACATGGAACAGCAGATCGCGGCACTCGCTCGTGGTGAAGAAGTCGGTGAAGCGCGTGAGGCTGCGCATGGGTGTTTGCAGAAGATCCTGGCGGCAGCGGCGGATCTCGGCCGGCGTCGCGTCATAGCCGCGTTCGGCAATGAAGGCGCGCGCGGCGACCACGTCCTGACGGCCGGCATCGCTGTAGAGGCCGAGATGCATCAAGCCGCCGGGACGCAGCATGCCGATGAGCGTGCGCCAGCCTTGCCACGGGTCAGCCATATGGTGCAGCACGCCGCTGGCGTCGATCACGTCGAACCGTTGCTCGATATTGTCGAGCTTGAGGATGTCGGCCTGCGCATAATTGACTTGGGCTTTCAACGCGTCTGGCGTGCTGCGCTTGGCGTAAGCAAGGCTCGCGAGGCTCAGATCGACGGCGAGCGCCGCGGCGTCCGATAATTTCTGTGTGATGCCGATGGCATGCCAACCTGTGCCGCAGCCGGCGACGAGAACGTCGAGAGGGCCGCTCTTGCCGATGGGCGTGAAGGGCGTTGTTGGAAACAGACTGCGAATGTACAGGTCGATGGGAACGGCTTCGACCGCGCCCGCGACATGCACCCAGCGGGGGTAGGGGTTCTCTTCGTATTGCTGGCGCACGCGCTGCGAAACCTCGTCCTCGATCGCGGTCAGGCGCGGCATGGTGGCGCGCAACTCGCGCTCCTGCGCACGGTCGCGCAGGTGCTGCGTCAACAGATCGTCGACCGCCGGCGGCCAGGTACGGCCGAGCAGTTGCTCGGCGGCAGGCAGAATGGACAGCGGCATGTACGTCGCCGCCGCCGCGAGTGCGAAGGTGGCGATGTCGGCGCCGGTGTCGAGAGCGCCGATGAGACGGGCGGCTTGCGCGTCCTCTTCCGGCGTGGTGGCGAAAACGTATTCATTGATGAAGCACTGCCTGGCTAGCGCGCAAGCAAAGGCGAGCATGCTGTCGCTGGCTGTCTTGCCGGCGATGGCATCGGCGAGCAGGGCCGCGCGCAGCGACGTAAGCAGCCGCTCGAAAGCGACATCGCGCACCGGTGTCGCCTGAAGGACGCAGACCAGCAGCGGATCACTGGCGACAATGTCGAACTCCCCTGGCCCGAAGAGCGTGTCGATACCGGGCCGCTGTGGCCAGGCCTGGGCCGCCGTGCGCATGGCCGCGCCGAGCGGCGGCATCAGGGAGATCAGGGTGGCGCAGATGCTGGCATATTGGTCGAAGGCCTGTGGCATCAGCATCAACGAGCGGGCGAAATGCTGCGACGCGTCGCGCGGTTTGCCCTGAAGGTGAAGGACGCGTCCGAGATTGTTGTGCGTTTCCGCGTGATCGGGCTTAAGCTGAAGCAGGCGGCGATAGGCGCGGGCGGCGGCATCGGGCTTGCCAGCGCGCTCGGCCTGCATGGCCTCGGCGTGCAGCCGGCGTACTGGATCGACCGGCGCGACCGCTGCCCCCATTGGGCTCTGCTTAACCGCGGCGCGTCGCTGCTTTCGGTTCATCGATCGGGGTCCCCCTCAGCCAGCCTCGTCGGGCCGGCGGGCGTGTCCAAGTGCCTTCTCCGCGCGGCATATACAAGTCCGTGCGGCGGGAAAGGACGCCCGGCCGCCACAGGCTGGGGTCGCATCCACAGGGACAGAATTTGCATCCGCCGGATGCCAATTGGTTGTTTGACCGGGCAACCCAGATTCTATACGCCTTGCCGCACGTGGAGCTGTGGCCGAGTGGCTGAAGGCGGCGGTTTGCTAAACCGTTATACGCTTGTAAAGGCGTATCGAGGGTTCGAATCCCTCCGGCTCCGCCATCATTCTGATTTTAAACAGTATTTTCGGACGCGGAGCCGGCTGGGACGTTTGGACTAATACTCCTACTGCGGGCATGAAGAGCGCGCGCACTTCCAATGGCGTCCGCCCCCCAGCACAATGTTTCCCGTGACTTGGCGTTTTTCGCTCACGAAAGCCTTCAGTCCGCCCGCCTCACAGACTTCGAGCCCGGAAAGCCGGACTCGCTCGTCGGAAGACGGCGTTCCGTGTCATTCGATCGCGAGGCGTCACCATGTCCGATTCCAGTGCGCCGGCATTCCGCCGCCGCGCCGACCTCGATTGGCTTCGGGCCTTGGCCTTCGGCTTGCTGATCTTCTATCACGCAGGCATGGCCTGGGCGGGCTGGAAATGGCATCTCACCAGCGGCGATAGCATCTACTGGCTGCGCGAGATCCTGCGCTTCACTGGCGTATCCCGTTGATCTTCGTGGTCTCCGGAGCCGCGATCATCTTTGCGCTGGGGAGCGATCGCCTCTGGACTTCGCCGCTGACCGCGTGCGCCGTCTGCTGCTGCCGCTCTCATTCGGTATGGTCGTGCTGGTGCCGCCGCAGGATTATCTGGCGCAGGTCTATAGCGGCACGTTTCACGGCTCGTTTCCGAGTTGGATGATGCAGGCGCTCACCGGCGCCTATCCAGGCGGCAAGCTCAGCCCGCATCATCTTTGGTTCCTGGCCTATGTGTTAGTGCTGACCTTCGTTCTGCTGCCATGCTTCCTATGGCTACGCAGCGCGCAGGGACGCGCCGCGCACGCGAAACTCGGGCGCCTGGCGGCGCGCATAGGATTGTAGTGGCTGATGCCGCTGCCGCTGACCGCGACGATGCTTTGGCTGACGCCAATCTCCGATGGCAGCGGCTTCGGTTTGATCGGCCCCTGGTCTGGGCTGAGTTATTACGGCGTGCTGCTGCTCCATGGTGCCTTCCTGGATGGCTCGCCAGAGATGTGGCCGCGCTCAACCGCCAGCGCTTTTTGTCGCTCGGCATCGGCACCCTCGCTTACGCTATCTTCTATGCCGTCTACATCTACGGCGCAGTTCGTCCGCTGCTGTCGAGGGAAGACCTTGCCGCCTATGCGCTGCTGTCGACGGTGAACACGATGGCCTGGCTGTTCGTCATCATCGGCTTTGCCAACCGCTATCTGACGCGGCGGCGGGCCTTCCTCGCCGAGGCGACGCAGGCGGTCTACCCGCTTTTCTTGCTGCATCAGGCCGTGACGGTGATCGCGGTTTACTGGCTGCTTCGGCGCGGCGTGCGGGCGCTCGCGGGCTTTGTCCTCGCCACGCTGGCAGCCTTTGTCGGCACATCGGCCATCTACGTCTGCCTGATACGGCCGTTCCCTGGGACTTTATACATGCAACATTAAGTTGTAGTTTGTGGGGCATATCCATAGAATTGGAAGAGAAAAAATTCTACCACAACCTTTAGTTGTGAAATAACGGAGTATGACGTTGCTGGTCGCGGGCAGGTAATCGCCAAATCAAAGAGGACGTAAGACAAGAGCCAAGAAGATGACCTCGGATGATCGATTGGAAAATGGAAGCCATCAGCCCGCTCATATGAACAAGACGAACTCAGATGGTGATGCGACGCGCGGACAGAGTTCCGCGCGCGGCGGATATCTGCGATCGCGCGTGCTCAAACGGTCGATTGTCGTCGGCCGCCATCGCACCAGCATCAGTCTTGAAGATGTCTTCTGGAACGAACTGCGCGAGATTGCGCATCGGCGCGGCGTGCGCCTCTCCGAGCTCGTGGGTCACATCGACGGGGAGCGCCAGCACCGCAATTTGTCCTCCTCGATTCGCATGTTTGTTTTCGAGCAGGCCCGCGGTCGCGCGGAGAACGAGCGGAATATCAAGAGCGAGCCGGATCCGATGGTCCGCGATGGCGCGGGAACGATTCTCAATCGCAACCGCTGACTGGCGTGCGAGTGGCTCTGGCGAGCCTCAGCGAGGCTTCGGTTTTCGTGACCCTGCCGGTCCCGAGAATCACCCCCCGATTCGGGCTTGCCGGAGGTACCCGGCGCTGGGTGGCGATGAGGTTCGCGCGCTCCCAGCGGGGAGGCAAATGCCCCGAATTTGTGACACCTCCTTAATCTAGACCGCTATAGCGAATTAAGACTGTGAAAATATGCGCCATTTGGTTGTGTTTGGTTATTCGGCCTATCTAATTGTGAATGAATATGTTTTTCCCCATGGATCAAAGTATCTTGAAATCGGGCCTCTCCCTTTCGCGGCAGGGTTGGTCTGCGTGTTTTTTGCGCAACAGTCGGTCGAAAAGCGCCCTAAGGGCCTGTGGGAAGGGCCCTTCTTCATTGCGTGAGGGGGCTCATCCAGTATGGTCATTGCTGCGACGGAGGGGGGCATCCCCATGTCGCGCGATCCGGTCGACGGATTTGCACTTTAGTGGTTGGCCCTGATTTCAAATTGGGTTCATCGCGCGGGTGTGAAACGTTTCTCTGGCGACGGGGGAGCAAGGGGAAGTTCCATCGGTGCTGTCGCACTTGGCGGATACGGAACCCTCTCACGATAAACAATGTTTTGGAGGTTCAAGATGAAGATGGTGAAAAGCCTTCTCCTTGGCTCCGCAGCGGGTCTCGTTGCGATGGCTGGGGCTCAGGCCGCCGATCTTCCCGTTAAGGCCAAACCGGTCCAGTACGTGAAGATTTGCAGCCTGTACGGTGCGGGGTTCTATTACATCCC
>DASXJV010000109.1:0-9838 GCA_036497205.1 Bradyrhizobium sp. | reverse complement strand
TCGAACAAGTAAGTGTATCTTGTCCCACTTTCCACATCCGAAAAGTCATCGCCGGTCATCGCCGGCGCGCGCCTGATCTGCGCGAGAGGGGCCTTTGTGGGCCTGCTATAGCGCATTAGTTTAATGCCATGATTCCGCTCTCGATACTCGACCTCTCCGTCGTCACCACGGGCACCAAGCCCGCCGCGGCGCTGCGCAACAGCATCGATCTGGCGCGCCACGCTGACGCGCTGGGTTACGTCCGCTACTGGCTGGCCGAGCATCACAATCTAGCATCAGTCGCGAGCCCGGCGCCCGATCTCATGATCGGACAGATCGCCGCGGTGACGAGCCGCATCCGGGTCGGCTCAGGCGGCGTGATGTTGCCGAACCATGCGCCGCTGGTGGTGGCGGAGCGCTTCAAGATGTTAGAGGCGCTGTTTCCCGGCCGCATCGATCTCGGGCTCGGCCGCGCCCCGGGCACCGATGGAGCAACCGCCTACGCGCTGCGCAGCAGACTCGATCGCCGCGAGGGTGATGACTTTCTTGAGCGGTTGCAGGAATTGACCTTGTGGGAGACCCGCGACTTCCCGCCAAACCATCCCTTCAACAATGTGGTGGCGATGCCGGACGACACGCCGCTGCCGCCGATCTGGCTGCTCGGCTCCAGCGATTACAGTTCGGAACTTGCGGCCCAAGTCGGCATGGGTTTTGCGTTTGCGCATCATTTTGCGTCGTATGACGCGATCGAGGCGCTGACCAGCTACCGTGCACACTTCAAGCCGTCGGGCTGGCGCTCAACGCCGCACGGCATTCTCGCAGTGGCCGTGGTGGCGGCCGAAACCGACGCCGAGGCCGAGCGGCTGGCATCGTCGATGGATCTCAACAGGTTGCGCCGCGACCGTGGCCAGTACCTGCCACTGCCCAGCGTCGAGGAAGCTTTGGCTTATCCTTACACTGACGCGGAGCGCGCCTCGATTGCGCGAAATCGCTCGCGGCTGTTCGTCGGCAGCCCGGCGACGGTGATGGCGAAGCTGCAGCCGATGATCACGGCAAGCCAGGCTGACGAGCTGATGATCATCACGGCGGTCTACGATCACGACGCGCGCAAGAAATCCTACAGCCTCTTGGCGGACGCGTTTGGGCTCGGCAAGAAGGCTGCGGCGTAACCTGCGCGCCGTCATTCCGGCGCAGCCAGCAGGGCTGAACCGGAATCCAGAGATGGTTTGGCGCAGAACTTCCAGGTTCGACGCTACGCGTCGCCCCGGAATGACGGCATCATTCACTCCTGCTTTTCGCTGAACGTCGCCCGGAACGGATGGCCGGGATAGACCCCGACGATGCGGAATTCACGCGAGAAGAATTTCAGCTCTTCCAGTGCAAACGCGAGATTCTTGTCCTCGGGATGGCCATCGACGTCGGCGTAGAATTGCGTGGCAAAGAAATTGCCGTCGATCATGTAGCTTTCCAGCTTGGTCATGTTGACGCCGTTGGTGGCGAAGCCGCCCATCGCCTTGTAGAGCGCGGCGGGAAGATTGCGCACCCGGAAAACAAAAGTCGTGACCAGCGGCCCCGATCCCTGCTTGGCCCAGTTCGCCTCGCGCGCCAGCACCACAAAACGCGTGGTATTGTGGGTTTCGTCCTCGACGTCCTCGGCGAGGATATCGAGGCCGTAGATGTCAGCCGCGAGCTTTGAGGCAATCGCGGCGGCGGTCTTGTCGCCGCGCTCGGCGATATCGCGCGCGCTGCCGGCGGTGTCGGCCGCGACGATCGGCTTGATGCCGAGCTTGCGGATGATGCGGCGGCACTGCCCGAGCGCGTGGACGTGGCTTTCGACCGTCTTGATATCGGCAAGCTTGGCGCCGCGCGGCGCCATCAATTGATGCCGGATCGGCAGGAACCATTCGCCGACGATGAACAGGCCGGATTGCGGCAAGAGATGATGGATGTCGGCGACGCGGCCGGCGACCGAATTCTCGATCGGGATCATGCCCAAATCTGCCTCGCCCGAGGTGATCGCGGCCAGCGCGTCTTCGAAGGTCGGGCAGGCCAGCGGCTCGGCGTCGGGATAGGCTTCGGCGATCGCGATGTGGGAATTCGCGCCCTGCTCGCCCTGGAATGCAATTTTCATGGTTTTGGTCATGGCGCCTTGTATCAGCCGCTCAGGCTTTTGCCAGTATGCGCCGAGCGGTTTCAAGATCAGCCGGCGTATCGACGCCTCGAGGCACCGTATCGACGATGGTGACGTCGATCCGCATCCCGGCCTCGATCGCCCGTAACTGTTCCAGTTTTTCCTGTCGTTCCAGCGCGGATGGGGCGAGCGCAACGAAGCGCTCCAGCGCCTGACGACGATAGGCATAGAGGCCGATATGATGGTAGCGCGGCCCGTCGCCCCACGGCGCTGTGGCGCGCGTAAAGTAAAGCGCGCGCAGCCGCCGCGCGCTTAGCGGAGAGCCGACCATCTTCACCACGTTCGGGTTGGTGTTCTCCTCCTCGGTATGGATTTCGGCAGCAAGCGTTGCGATATCGACCGCGGGGTCGGCAAGCGGCGCGAGCACGCTGCCGATATTGTCCGGCAGGATGGTCGGAAAATCGCCCTGCAGATTGATGACGATTTCCGTCTCGGCCCTCGGATCCAGCTTGCCGAGCGCCTCGTAAATCCGGTCCGACCCGGAAGGGTGATCCGAGCGCGTCATGACGGCCTCGCCGCCATGGGAGGTCACCGCGGCTGCGATCTCAACCGTGTCGGTGGCAACCGCCACGCGGCCGATTTTTGCGGCCTCGGCTCGGCGCAGCACGTGGACGATCATCGGCAGGCCGGCAATATCCAGGAGCGGCTTGCCGGGCAGCCGCGTGGCGGCCATGCGGGCGGGAATCAGCACCAAAGTGCGGGTTTCGGTCATGAGGAGTGAGGGTCAGGGCCCGGTTGATAACAAGCCGGAAATGATGGGGATTGGTCCAAAGTCGGCGCATTTATACGGGTTGCCAGAGCACGGGCAAACCGATATCTCAACGCTGCTGAGGGTGCGGTGCGAAAGCCTGATTCCTGATGTTCTCCGCGGCCGTTCACCCGGCCTGAAATCGACCTTCCGGCCTGGGGCCTGATCCAAAATGGACTCCTTCGAACTCAATAAAATTCTCGGCGCAATTCTGGGCACCTGCCTTGTTCTCTTGGTGACGAGCTTCACGGCCGGCGCGCTTTTCGCCCCCGTGATGCCGGAAAAGCCGGGTTACGAAATCGCGGTGAAGGAAGAAGCCCACGGCGGCGGCAAGGAAGCCGCGCCCGCTCCCTCCGAGCCGATCGAGAAGCTTTTGCAGACCGCCTCGGTCGAGAAGGGCGCTGCCGCGGCAAAGAAATGCGCCGCCTGCCACACCTTCGAGAAAGGCGGCCCTAACCGTGTCGGTCCGAATCTTTACGGTATCGTCAACGAGCCAAGAGGCGAGGGACGCGGGTTTAATTTCTCGGCTGCCATGAAGGCCAAAGGCGGCACCTGGACCTTCGATGAGCTGAACAAGTTCCTCGCCAATCCGAAGGGTTATATTCCCGGCACCGCGATGGGCTTTGCCGGCATCCCGAAGGACAGCGAGCGCGCCGACGTGATCGCCTATCTGAACACGCTGTCGGAGCATCCGCAGCCGCTTCCGACGGCGGCGAAGTAACGGGCCGCCAGCTCGACATGGACTTTCGCGTGACCAACGGCCAGGCTTTGCCTGGCCGTTTTCATTTGACGGCTCGCGCGTTTGTTATCGGGACGTTTCGCCGCACCGGTGCTATTCACAGGCTAGCATCATTAGGAAAAAGCAACATAATCGGTCGAAACCTTGCCTTATAGTGCGTCCTCAATAACGCGGCGTATCCATTAGGAACCCTCATTTGGCAATTACCCGACGACATCTTCTGCAAAGCGGCGCCTTCGCCGCGACGGCCCCGATACTAGGTATGGCGGCAGGCATCCCGGCGGTTGAGCCGGCTTATGCGCAATCAGGAACAAGCGAACCGGTATGGCGGCACGCTTTGTCGCTGTTCGGCGACATCAAATACCCGGCCGACTTCAAGCGCTTCGATTACGTCAATCCGGATGCGCCGAAGGGCGGCGTCGCCCGCCAGATTCTGATCGGGACGTTCGATAATTTCAACGTCACGGTTGCCGGCGTCAAAGGCTCGCTCGCCTCCGCTGTCGGGCTCATCTACGAAGCTCTGATGACGCCCTCGCTGGATGAGGTTTCGACCGAATACGGCGCGCTGGCCGAAAAGGTCAGTCATCCCGAGGATTTTTCTTACGTCATCTATCGCCTGCGGGCGGAGGCGAAATGGCATGACGGCAAGCCGGTAACGCCAGAGGATGTGATTTTCTCGCTCGACGCGTTCAAAAAATATCACCCGCAATATTCAGCCTATTACCGTCATGTGGTGAAGGCCGAAAAAAGCGGTGATCGCGACGTAAGATTTACGTTCGATGCGCCGGGCAATCGTGAACTTCCACAGATCGTGGGCCAGCTCACGGTATTGCCGAAGCATTGGTGGGAGGGCAGCGACAGCGAAGGCCGCAAGCGCGATATCTCCGCAACCACGCTGGAAAAGCCGCTGGGCTCCAGCGCGTACCGCATCAAGGAATTCGTGCCGGGCCGCACCATCGCGCTGGAGCGGGTGAAGGACTATTGGGGACGCGATCTCAGCGCCAATATCGGCCGCAACAATTTCGACGAGCTACGCTACGAATATTTTCGGGACTCGACGGTGGCGATCGAGGCGTTCAAGGGCGATCAGGTGGATTGGCGCACCGAAAACAGCGCCAAGAGCTGGGCCACCGCTTATGATTTTCCGGCCGTCACCGAAAAGCGCGTGTTGCTGGAGGAATTTCCAAACCGCAGTTCCGGCATCATGCAGGCATTCGCGCTGAATATCCGGCGCGACAAGTTCAGGGATCCGCGGGTGCGTCGCGCCTTGAATTTTGCGTTCGACTTCGAAGAGATGAACAAACAAATTTTCTTCGACCAGTACAAGCGTATCAGCAGTTATTTCGATGGCACGGAGCTCGCCTCAAGCGGCCTGCCGCAGGGCAGGGAACTGGAAATCCTCGAGACGGTGCGCGCGGAAGTGCCCGCGGAGGTTTTCACGGCGGCCTATACGAATCCGGTGGGCGGCAGCCCCGAAGCGGTGCGCGAAAATCTGCGCGAGGCCCTGCGTTTGCTGAAGGAAGCCGGTTACGAGGTGCGCGACCGCAAGCTGGTCGACAGCAAGACAGGAGCGCAATTCGCGCTTGAATTGCTGGGCGAAGATCCGAGCTTTGAGCGCGTCATGCTGTTTCTCAAACCATCCTTGGAGCGACTCGGCGTTGCGGTCAGCGTGCGCACGATCGATCCGACGCAATATGAAAACCGGCTTCGCAGCTGGGATTTCGATGTCGTCGTGGCATCCTGGCCTGAATCGTTGTCGCCCGGCAACGAACAACGTGAATTCTGGGGGTCGCAATCGGCCGACATGGCGGGCTCGCGCAACATTATCGGCATCAAGAATCCGGCAATCGACAAGCTGATCGAGCGCGTCATTTTCACCAAGGATCGGGATGACCTGGTTGCGGCGACCAAGGCGCTCGACCGCGTGCTGTTATGGAATCACTACGTCGTACCGCAGTGGAACTACCCGAAAGTCCGCACCGCGCGCTGGGACCGTTTTGGCCGCCCGGCTGAGGTGCCCAAATACGGCTTGTCGGGTTTCCCGACGATCTGGTGGTTCGACGCCGACAAGGCCGCCCGGCTCGGCAAGCGATCTTGAGGGATTTTCAGCGCATGGCGCACTTCTCCCGCCGGAATGTACTCGGTCTCGGCGTCGGCGCGCTGAGCGCAACCCGGTTTCGGCCGGCGATGGCGGAAGACGTCGGCCCTGAGGTTCATGGGATATCGGTATTCGGCGACCTGAAATATCCGGCCGACTTTCATCATTTTGACTACGTAAACGTCGTCGCGCCGAAAGGGGGAATGTTTTCACTCATTCCTTCGGTTCGCGCCTATAACCAGTCCTATCAAACCTTTAACTCGTTCAATTCCTACATCCTCAAGGGTGAAGGCGCTCAGGGCATGGACATGACGTTTGCGCCGCTGATGGTGCGCGCCAACGACGAGCCCGACGCGATGTACGGCCTCGTTGCCAAATCAGTTCAGATTTCAGCCGATAAACTGACCTATCGTTTTACGTTACGGCCGGAGGCGCGGTTTCACGACGGGTCGAAGCTGACGGCGCATGACGCCGCTTTCTCGTTGACCACGCTCAAGACCAAGGGGCATCCCCTGATCGTCGTGCAGTTGCGCGACATGGTGAAGGCCGAAGCGCCTGACGATGCGACGCTGATCGTCACGTTCGCCGAGAAACGCGCCCGTGACGTACCGCTCTATGTCGCGGGGCTGCCGATTTTCTCGAAAACCTATTACGCGACGCGGCCGTTCGATGAATCGTCGCTCGATGTCCCAGTGGGGTCCGGTCCGTACAAAGTTGGAAAGTTCGAGGTCAATCGCTACGTCGAATACGAGCGCGTCAAGGACTGGTGGGGTGCAGATCTCCCGGTTAGCCGCGGTGCCTATAATTTCGATACCGTGCGTTATGAGTTTTACCGTGATCGCGACGTCGCGTTCGAGGGATTTACCGGCAAGAACTATCTGTACCGCGAGGAATTCACGGCGCGGATATGGGCCACGCGCTATGATTTCCCGGCGGTCAAGGACGGCCGCGTCAAGCGCGAGACATTGCCCGACGAAACGCCGTCGGGCGCGCAAGGCTGGTTCATCAATACCCGACGCGACAAATTCAGGGATCCGCGGGTGCGCGAAGCGCTGATCTACGCGTTTGATTTCGAGTGGACCAACAAGACCATCATGTACGGCGCCTATGCGCGCACCCACTCGCCGTTCCAGAATTCGGACATGATGGTGAACGGGCCGCCGTCGCCGGAGGAGCTTGTGCTGCTCGAGCCGTTTCGCGGTCAGGTGCCGGACGAGGTGTTCGGCACGCCGTTCGTGCCGCCAGTGTCGGACGGGTCGGGGCAGGACAGAACGCTGCTGCGCAAGGCCTCGCAGTTGCTGCAGGAGGCGGGCCTTGCCATCAAAAACGGCAAGCGGCTACTGCCGAATGGCGAGGTCTTCAAGATCGAGTTTCTGGCGGACGAGCCGTCGCTGCAGCCACACCACGCGCCTTACATCAAGAACCTCGGCACCATCGGGATCGAAGCCAGCTTGCGGGTTGTCGACGCCGTGCAGTACCGTGCCCGGCTGGAAGATTTCGATTTCGACATGACTATCGAACGTTTCAGCATGTCGGCGACGCCGGGCGACGGCATGCGTCCGTTCTTCACCTCTCAGGCGGCCGCTACAAAGGGGTCGTACAATCTGGCAGGCATCGCCAATCCCGCGATCGATGCGCTGATCGAGAAGATCATCGGCGCCGAGAACCGTGCCGATCTGACGATCGCATGCCGCGCTTTCGATCGGGTATTCCGCGCCGGGCGCTATTGGGTGCCGCAGTGGTATCGCACCAGCCACCCGATTGCCTACTGGGATCAGTTCGGACATCCCCCAAAGTTGCCCCGTTACGCGCAAGGCGTAGGCGCGCCGGAAATCTGGTGGTTTGATCCCAACAAAGCGGCCAAGATCGAGCAGGCGAAATAGCCCATGAGCGCGTATATCGCCCGCCGCATTTTCCTGATGATTCCCACGCTGCTGGGGATTTTGTTCGTCTCGTTTGTCGTAGTGCAATTTGCACCTGGCGGGCCGGTGGAGCGCGTGATCGCGCAGCTCAGCGGCGCGGATACCGGAGCCAGCTCGCGCATTTCAGGCTCATCCGGCGGCGACTTCGGCGCGCGCAATCAGGTCGGCGCCTCCAGCGACGCCGTCAATTCGAAGTACCGCGGCGCGCAGGGGCTGGATCCCGATTTCGTCAAGAGCCTTGAAAAGCAATTCGGCTTCGACAAGCCGGCGCCGGAACGATTCGCGTTGATGCTGTGGAATTTCGCGCGGTTCGATTTCGGCAAGAGCTATTTTCGCGATGTCAGCGTGCTGCAATTGATCAAGGAGAAGCTGCCGGTCTCGATGTCGCTCGGGATATGGATGACGCTCCTGACCTATCTGATCTCGATCCCGCTCGGCATTCGCAAGGCGGTGATGGACGGCTCAAAGTTCGACACCTGGACCTCGGCGGTGATCATCGTCGGATTTGCGATACCCGGGTTTCTGTTCGCAATCCTCTTGATCATCCTGTTCGCCGGTGGCTCGTTCTTCAATTTGTTCCCGCTGCGCGGGTTGACCTCGGACGGCTGGACGCAATTTCCATGGTACTGGAAAATCCTCGACTATTTCTGGCACATCACGCTGCCGCTGATCTCGATGGCGCTCGGCGCCTTCGCCACCATGACGCTGCTGACCAAAAATTCGTTCCTCGATGAAATCCGCAAGCAGTATGTGATGACCGCGCGCGCCAAGGGCTGCAGCGAACGGCAGGTGCTCTACAATCATATTTTCCGCAACGCCATGCTGATCGTCATTGCCGGTTTCCCGGGCGCGTTCATTCACGCCTTCTTCTCGGGCTCGCTGCTGATCGAAACCATCTTCTCGCTTGACGGGCTGGGCTTGCTCGGCTTCGAGAGCGTGCTGAACCGCGATTATCCGGTGGTGTTCGGAACGCTGTTCATCTTCTCGCTGGTGGGCCTCGTCATCAATTTGATCTCGGATCTCGCTTACATGTGGATCGATCCGCGGATCGATTTCGAAGCGCGGGAGGTCTGATGACAATCATTGCGCCGCCGCCGATCGAAACCACTGTTCAGTCGCCGCTCGGCGAAATCGTGCCGATCACGCGCCATCGGTTCAGCCCGTCACCGCTCAACCGCCGCCGCTGGCAGAATTTCAAGTCGAACCGCAGGGGGTATTGGTCGTTCTGGATTTTCCTGATCCTGTTCTTCGTTTCGCTGTTTGCCGAGCTGATCGCCAATGATCGTCCGTTCGTCATCAAGTTCGACGGCCATCTGTATTGGCCGGCGTTCGTCAGTTACTCGGAGACCACGTTTGGCGGAGACTTCGAGACTGCCGCGGACTATCGCGATCCGTACTTGCAGAAGCTGATCGCGGACAAGGGCGGCACGATAGTCTGGCCGCTGATCCGCTATTCCTACGATACCCACAATCTCGATCTGCCGACGCCCGCGCCATCCAAACCGACCTGGATGCTGACGGAAGCGCAGTGCAAGGAAGTGGTGCAGAAGAAGGGTCTGAAAAGCTGCCGCGATCTCGAATACAACTGGCTCGGCACCGACGACCAGGGCCGTGACGTGGTCGCGCGCCTGATCTATGGCTTTCGCATCTCGGTGCTGTTCGGCCTTAGCCTGACCATTATCTCGTCGATCGTCGGCGTCGCCGCCGGCGGCGTGCAAGGCTATTTCGGTGGCTGGATCGATCTGGGGTTCCAGCGATTCATCGAAGTCTGGAGTGCCATTCCCTCGCTGTATCTCTTGCTGATCCTGTCGTCGGTGCTGGTGCCCGGCTTCTTCGTCCTGCTGGGCATTCTCCTGCTGTTCTCATGGGTCTCACTGGTCGGCCTGGTGCGCGCGGAGTTCCTGCGCGGGCGTAACTTCGAATACATCATGGCGGCGCGGGCGCTGGGCGTGTCCAATGCCGTGATCATGTTCCGGCACCTGCTGCCGAACGCCATGGTCGCGACCATGACGTTCCTGCCCTTCATCGTGTCTTCGTCGGTGATGACGCTGACCGCGCTCGATTTTCTCGGTTTCGGATTGCCGCCGGGGTCGCCGTCGCTTGGCGAATTGCTGTCGCAGGGCAAGGCCAACGTCCAGGCGCCGTGGCTCGGCTTCACCGG
>DASXJV010000108.1:0-6700 GCA_036497205.1 Bradyrhizobium sp. | reverse complement strand
GGCCTAGCTGACTGGTTCATGTGGCTGATATGGGCCTTCGTCATGACCGCTTTGGCATCAATCCCAATGCTTGTTGCGATGCTGATGCGTAGGCTGCGCTAGTGTCCGTTTCCGACCCTTGACGGACAATTATATGCTAGTCTCGCACGCCATCAAACGGAGGGCGGGTGATAGCAATGTTGGAAACGGACAAGGTGTTCGCTGGCTTGATTCCGGAAAACTACGACCGCTATATGGTGCCGTTGATTTTCGAGCCGTTCGCCGCGGATCTTGCGCAACGAGCAGCGTCCTTCTCGCCAAGCGCCGTTTTGGAAATCGCCGCGGGCACCGGGGTTGTCACCCGCGCATTGGCGCCAAAACTGTCTCCGCGTGCAAGCTATGTCGTAACCGACCTCAACCAGCCGATGCTGGACTACGCGGCTTCGCAACAAGCTTCAGACAGTCGCATCAAATGGCGCCAGGCCGATGCTCTGGCGCTGCCGTTTGAAAATGCGGTCTTCGATCTCATTTGTTGCCAGTTCGGCGCGATGTTCTTTCCCGACCGCTCATCTGCCTACCGCGAAACAAAGCGAGTCCTGAAGCCCGGAGGATGTTTTTTGTTCAACGTATGGGATCGTATCGAGGAGAATGTATTCGCGGATGATGTGACGAATGCTCTCGCAAGGATTTTTCCGACCGATCCGCCGCGTTTCCTGGCACGCACGCCGCACGGCTACCACGATACGGCACTGATCCGTGGCGAGTTGGAGGACGCAGGCTTCTCCCGCGTGGTGATCGAGACGAGAGCCGAACAAAGCCGTGCATCCTCGCCGCGCCTTCCGGCCGTTGCTTATTGTCAGGGAACTCTTCTTCGCAACGAAATCGAGGCCAGAGACCCGGGAAAACTGGAAGCTGCAACCGACTACGCGGCATCCGCGATTGCCGACAGACATGGCAGCGGCGAGGTTGCTGCCAAAATTCAGGCGCACGTAATCGTGGCTGTCGTCTAAACGTTGGGATATCCCCTTACGTCGCGTTATTTCGCTGCGCGCGGAGCTTGGTCGCATGGGAGCATAGCTGACATTGAGTTCTTACTCTTTCTGATCGGGCGTGATTGATCCCGTCGGTTGCTCAGGCAAGGCTTGATTTTCCGTCGTGGTTGTCGAGCCTCTAAGCTCTGACCCTATGCAATCACCAGCCCATAGCTTTGTGCCCCGGACCGCTCCGACGAGCTTGCAGCCTATCGGCGCTTTCGGCTTTACCTGAATTAGAGGTTTGTTACCGACTTTGGGCGGCGCACTCTGAGCGAATACGGTGCCCGAAAAACAGATAGCAATGAGAATGAGCAGCGACCTCATCGTCAATTCACCGTTTTGCCTCACGACACCCCGACCCCTCGGAGGCTGATTACAGAAAATATCCCGCAGAGCATTCGCGCTCTGCGGGCCGCGCCGGGGTCCTCAAAATTGATTGCTTACTGAATGACCCAGCCCCCGGTCCTTACAAACTTGCACCGAGCGGGTCGAAGTGCGAGCCCAAATTCGCGTCCCTCGAATGGAACAAAAGAGATGTTGCTCCGAGAACACAGCGCCATGCGCGCGCATGGGCGCGATTACGGATTTCCACGCCGGGGGCCTACAGAAGGCGCGAAATCAGGCAGACGTGTTGGCTCCTCCGTAACTGCAACTACGGATTTTCTCGCACCAGATATCCTCAATAAGTGCGGTCGCGCGGTCCCCGCCCATCCGTTCGCGCTCCACATTACCTTCACGCCTGCTGCCAGAGCAGCCTAGCCATTTCCGCGCAGACGAGGCTATCGAATAAGCGTTTGTGTTGCGGCTGCTATTCCGCTGTGTGCGCGCCGGTCAGAAATATGCCGCTCCGCTTGAAGCCGCAGCGGCAATCGGCCGGCAGAAGCTCATCGTCGCCCAGAGTGTACGAGCAATGGTCAAGGAGGATTTCCCACGCTGTTGCGTTATGGCCTGCTGGGGTCTGCTAACGGGGGCTCCGTAGGTCGCCATCGACCGGCGCCAGCCGCAGAGTGGGATGGATCGGGTTCTGACCACGTCCTGAGAACCCGCCAGAGACTCCTACAGCGGCCTTGGGCGGAATCCGGGTGCATTGTGACGGCCAGCGCCAAGAATTTTAACGGCCGTGGCGAACAATTCACGATTTCTCCGCAACGATCACAAGGCTTGGCACGGGCACGCCTCTCTCGTGGCGGATCGATTGCTGTTCAAGCTGTAACACCACAAGACCGGCTGCCTCGATCGACGCGCGCACATAAGAAGCACTATGAGCGTAGCGCCTGCCCTCGCCCATGATAAAACCGTCGCCGTCGTGCCTTTCCAAGGTGAAAGCCAAAAGGCCACCGGAAGCCAGAACACGGCTCGTCTCTTTCAAAACCGGAAAGAGATCGGCGACATAGATCATCGCGTCGGCGGAGAGGACGAGTTCCACGCCGGAGTCAGGCGTCGTACGCAGACCCTGCAGCATATCGGTCACTTCAAGCTGGGCATAGAGACCCGTGGCGCGTGCCTTTTCGATCATACCCGGCGAAAGGTCGATGCCGATGAATTGATCGACCATTTTAGCAAAGGCGACCGCCGCCAGTCCTGTACCGCAACCGAGATCGATCGCGTGTTTGAAATTGGCCGGCTTCTGATGCGCTTGGCACGCGGACCTCACCGCCTCAAACAGCACCGAGGGTCCGCGATATCCAAGACGCTCCACCAGGGCGGTATCGAAGGTAGCCGCATATTGATCGAACAGCGAACGCACATAGGCAGGTGGCATTTCGGACAATTCGTCAGCGCCCAGCCGCATCAGTTCGACGCTCGCACCGAACGGATCGGAAGGGTCTATTTCACGCGCCCGGCGTAAGGCCTTGATCGCGCCGTCGCGATCCCCGAGTTGCTCCAGCACTTTTCCAAGCAATCGCCAGGCAGACACACGGTCCGGCTCCAACTCAGTTGCCCGCAGATAGCTAGCCGCAGCCTCTGCAGTCTTGCCGAGATTGCGCAGACAATCACCTTTGACACAGAGAGCTTCAACCTGATCCGGGGAAATGGCCAGCGAAAGATCGCACCTGGCCAGCGCCTCCTCATACCGGCCTAATTCGAGCAAGACGCCGCCGCTCAGAGCTGATGCCTCCGCATTGTTGGGATCGAGCGAAAAAGCATGTTGATAGGTCAGCAACACTTCATCGTATCGATGCTGTATTCGCAGCAGGTTTCCTAATTTGATCCAACCCGCGGCTCGATTTGGAGCCAGCTTGATCGCGATGTCGAAGCTTTTCCTGGCGTCATCCAACTTGTTCTGGTCTCGAAGCAGCTCCCCGAGATTCAAGAAATATTCGTGATTGTTCGGATTGCATCTGATCGCCGAGGCGATCAGATCGACGGCCAAATCGAGCCTGTTGGTCTGCCAGTGGACCAAACCAAGAAGATGGAGCGAATCCGCATGCTTCGGATCAAGCGTTAATGCCTGCCGACAGTGGTCTTCGGCCGGTCCATACCGTTTGGACAAGAAGTGGCGCGCGGCGGCGGCGTACAGATCGGTCGGAGAGCGCTTTGTTCTACTCTGCTCATGGCTTTTGAAACGAGGTCGAAGCCGGCCCATTGAAGACGTCCTTTGCAGTTGAGGTCGACCAACGTATCGCTGTCGCAAAGACCCGAATCAATTCCATGATAAACCCAACTCCTAACGAAGGGATATCGTAGTAACGATGCCGTTGCTGCGCTCCATGAGTCCGTTTGTGGCACCAAGCGGACATGCCGCGTGAACTGACCATGTCCGCTCCCGAGGGTCGAGGCGGACAGCCTGCTTGGGTTTGATCTGACTATGAGTCCACGCCCCTGGCTAGTTGACCGGCCTGATCTCGGAAAAAGCCGTGCTGAGACTATCCACGATGGGCTCTGCATCGACTGCCGTGGCGGCTATCTGTAGTTCCGGGAAGTAGAGTTGAAAGCTGCGCCTTGCGCGGCCGGCATCGTTGGTGGTGTCGAACTCGCCATGGATCACCTGGAGGACACACGGTCCAACCGCGGCCATTTCTTCTGATTTGAATTTGTAGGAGATCGTGCTGGTTTTTTCCTCAGTGGTATCGTCACCGGACGTGATGACCGCATGCACCTGGTAAGTCACGTCCGATCGACGATCGAAATTCCTGGGGAGCCCATCGGGCATATATCTGGCCGTTCGATGCGAATATTTGCCGACATAAGTCGTCGACAATTCCGACGATACGACGACTCCATCGACATAGGTTGCCTTCGTCACGAAGACCGGCGGGTTTGGCTGGCTGGACGGCAATGTCTCGCGACGCCAGACGACGTAATCGCCCGATTTGTCCCGATAGGCCTGCACGACTGTCCTCGTCCCGTCTTGACCATGATAGGCCACCTCGACAGGAACCATGGAATTTTTGACCGCATCGCAGTCGACGGAAGGCGGGGATTGCGCCGACGCAGAACTCGCAAAAATCAAAAGCGCTATCGAAACAATACGCATGGGTTGTCCTCGATCCGGGCCGCCATCAAGACCGGGCGCGATTTCTCGGTCAATGCGCGGTTGGCCGTCCCAAGCCACGATTGTCCGTACCGTCTGTCGCTCATCAGGGCTTGAAAGTTCAATCGCGGCTCTACTCCGCGTATTGCGCGATCCCGCCGCCGAACGACCAGTTTTCCTTGACGCATTCCACGAGGTTGATGAAGACGTCGTCGCGCCGCAGCTTCAGCTCGGCGTGGACGTCGTCGGCGATACGCTTGAAGAAGGCCTTCTTCATCTCCACGGTGCGCCCCGCATTCATCGTGATCTGGATGATCACGATATCCTTGCTGTAGGTGTTGCCGAGATAGCCGTCGGCGACGTTCAGCCCTTCGGGTGGATGTTCGGTGATGACCTGGAATTTGTCGTTCTCGGGCACGTTGATGGTCCCGCGCATGGCGCGATAGATGATCTTGCCGAGGGTTTTGCGGAATTCGGCGGATTTGCCTTCGATGAGGTCGATGCGAACGAGTGGCATGATGCGGATCCTCCTGCGCCAATAGAGATAATGCGCCGTTCGGCTGCGGGAAGCCCATCGACGCTATCGGACCGATGCGTGCCGGCTATCACATTTTCGGAACACATCGTCGCCGGACGCGTTTGCCGCGCAAGCATCGCTTCGACACAGGAGTCCCCGATGGCGAAAAAGACCGTGCTCGCGATCGGCATCGATCCCGTCTTTGTCGACTACACCGCGCTTCCGCAGTTCACGCCCGAAATGTTCCGCAGCTATATCGACGCCCAGATCGAGCGGGTGCGCGGCATGGGCTGCGATGTCACGAGTTGCCTGATCGATCTCGGCGACACCGCGGAGGCCGTGACCGCCGAGGCGCTGAGGTCGCGGGCGTTCGATTGCGTGCTGATCGGCGCCGGGTTACGCCTGCCGGGCGAGCGGCTGCTGCTGTTCGAAAAGATCATCAACCTGATTCACCGCCTCGCGCCGGGCGCCGCGATCTGCTTCAACACCACGCCCGCCGACACCGCCGAAGCGGTGCAGCGCTGGGTGTGATATAGCGGCGGCTGGCCAGTCTTCTGACGGCTTGTCGATGGGACCATGGGGAGCCATGCCGTGACACGACCGGAAATCATCGGCTCCGTGCGGTCGAGCTACACCCGCGTTGTGCGCATGGTGTGCGAAGAGAAGGCCATCGGCTACGACCTGACCGAGGCGTTGCTTGGCGCCGCGGAAATTCGCGCGTTGCATCCGTTCGGCAAGCTGCCGATACTTCGCCACGGCGACCTCGTGCTATGCGAGTCCAAGGCGATCGCGACCTATCTCGACCGCGCCTTCGACGGTCCCCAACTGATCCCGTCCGAGCCACGCCTCGCGGCGCTGACCGAGCAATGGATATCGCTGATCAACACCGCCATCGATCCGCTGCTGGTCCGGCGCTATCTGCTGGCCTATGCCGCGCCGAAAACCGCCGACGGAAAACCGGACCGCGCGTTGATCGAGGCGCTGCTGCCTGATGTGCGTGCCCAGCTTGCTCTGCTCGATGCCGCGGTCGCGGCGACCAACCATCTCGTCGGCGACGATTTCACGCTCGCCGACATCTATCTGCTGCCGATGCTGTTTTATCTGAAGCTGTTGCCGGAATCGGGGCCGCTGCTGGCGCCGTCGACCGCGCTCGGCCGCTATCTCGAGACCCATGCGGCCCGGCCGAGTTACGTCCGCACCATTCCGCCGCTGGCCCCGCCACGGCGGACGACGGCGTCCTGACCGATCGGCCAAGAGCTTGGCTTCATCGTCGCCCCCGCCGCGGCAAATGCGGCCTTTTCGGCCATTGACCTGCCGCAAGTGAGGTGCAAACACGCCAGCGTGATCGCAACAGGGAGAATCACGGAATGATTCGGAATTTGGCAATTGCGACGGTGTTGTCTCTGGCCATGGCGACGCCATCGCAGCAGGCGGTGGCGCAGAACACGCTCGGCGGCGCCATCGTGGGCGGCGTCGGCGGGGCGCTCGTGGGCGGCGCCATCGGCGGCCGCCGCGGTGCCGCGATCGGCGCCGTGATCGGGGCAGGCACCGGAGCCGCCATCGCCTCGGAGGGCGAGCGCCGCCGCGGCGGCTACTACTATTATCGCGACGGCTGCTACATGCCGCGCCCGGACGGCGCCTACGTGCTGGTCGATCCGCGCTATTGCTATTGAGTTTGGGGCTGCAAGGCCTGTT
>DASXJV010000107.1:0-9558 GCA_036497205.1 Bradyrhizobium sp. | reverse complement strand
TCAGCGCCTCGTCCTCGTCGGCCTCATCGCCTTTTGGGTTTTCGACACCGCCCGGCAGCGGAGGCACTCGGGTGGCGCGCACGTACACCGTGTCGCCTTCCTCCAGTCCGAGCGCCTCGGCGTCGCCCCGGGTGATCTGCGCGGTGAACGGCGTATGGTCAGCCGCGCTGGTCAGCTCGACGCGAACTTCGAAGCCCAGCATGACGATTCGGTCGATGGTCGCGCGTATCACGCCGGTGGCCTGGACCGAATCATCACTGGCCGCGATCGCCATCCCTGGGTTACGGCCCACCCGGATGTCGTGAGGTCGAACCAGCGAGCCATTCAGCGACGACACTGCACCCAGGAACGACATCACGAACGCGTTGGCCGGCTTGTCGTAAACATCCGTCGGCGAGCCGATCTGCTCGATGCGGCCCTTGTTGAGCACCGCGATCCGGTCGGCGACATCCAGCGCCTCGGACTGATCGTGGGTGACCAACACGGTGGTGACATGCACCTCGTCGTGCAAGCGGCGCAGCCAGGCCCGCAGGTCTTCGCGAACTTTGGCGTCGAGCGCACCGAACGGCTCGTCGAGCAGCAAGATGCGCGGTTCGATCGCCAGCGCGCGGGCGAGCGCAATGCGCTGGCGCTGGCCGCCGGACAGCTGGCTCGGGTAGCGATTGGCAAGCCAGTCGAGTTGCACCAGGTCCAGCAATTCCTTGACGCGCGTACGGATGCCCGCTTCGTCCTTGCGAACCGCGCGCGGCTGCACCCGCAGGCCGAACGCGACATTTTCGAATACGGTCATGTGGCGGAACAGCGCGTAGTGCTGGAATACGAACCCGACATGGCGCTCGCTGGCGCCGTGGGCGAGCGCATCTTCGCCGTCGAACGAGACCTCGCCCGAATCCGGCCAATCCAGCCCCGCGATGATCCGCAGCAGCGTAGTCTTGCCCGAGCCGGACGGCCCGAGCAGCGCCAGCAATTCGCCGTTGGCGACCTTCAGATCGACGCGGTCGAGCGCGGCAAATGCGCCGAATTTCTTCACAATGTTTTTGACTTCAATCGTCACTCGGGTATTGCCCTTCGTCCAGGTGCCGCTCGAGAATCGTTTTCGCCACCAGCGTGATCAATGCCAGCATTGCCAGAAGCGACGCGATCGCGAACGACGACACGAACTGATATTCATTGTAGAGGATTTCAACCAAGAGCGGCATGGTGTTGGTCTCGCCGCGAATGTGTCCCGATACCACCGACACCGCACCGAATTCGCCCATCGCGCGCGCATTGCACAGCAGCACGCCGTAGAGCACACCCCATTTGATGTTCGGCAAGGTGACACGGAAGAAGGTTTGCAAGCCCGAGGCGCCGAGCGAGATCGCGGCCTCTTCCTCTAGCGTGCCCTGTTCCTGCATCAGCGGAATCAGCGCGCGCGCGACGAACGGAAACGTCACGAAAATGGTCGCTAGCGCAATGCCGGGGACCGCGAATAGCACGTGGACGTTATGGCTTTGCAGCCATGCCCCCCAGTACCCTTGCGCGCCGAACAGCAGCACGAAGACAAGGCCCGAAATCACCGGGCTGACCGAGAACGGTAGATCGATCAGCGAGATCAGGAGCGTCTTGCCGCGAAAGTCGAACTTGGCGATTGCCCAGGCCGCGACCACTCCGAACACCAGATTGAGGCCGACCGAAATCGCCGCCACGCACAAGGTCAGCCTTATCGCGGACAGCGCTTCCGGATCGGACATCGCGGAGAAATACGCCCCAATGCCCTTGGAAAACGCCTGCGCAAACACCAAGACAAGCGGCAGCACGACGAAGACGGTAAGGCAGATCACTGCAATCGCGACGATGAGGAGGCGAATAGGTCTGGGCTCGGTACGCAGATCGTCCCGTGCCGAACTCAGGGAAGATTGAAGCTCGCTCATCTGCATCAATCTCTAGTGCGCGGGAATGCGGGTTTGCGCCCAGCGCTGGATTCGATTGACCGCGAAAATGATCAGGAATGACGCCACCAGCATGACAACGGCAATCGCGGTCGCATCCGCATAGCGAAATTCCGACAGCCGAATCACGATCAAGAGCGGCGCAATTTCCGATACATTCGGCAAATTGCCGGCAATGAAGATGACGGACCCGTACTCGCCGACGGCGCGCGCGAAGGCCAGCGCAAATCCCGTCAGCATCGCCGGGGTCAGACTCGGCAGGATCACCTTGGAAACCGTATGCCAGCGGTTGGCGCCGAGGCTGGCGGCAGCTTCCTCGATTTCGACGTCAAGATCGATCAGCACCGGCTGAACCGTTCGCACCACGAACGGAATGCCGATGAAAATCATCGCGACGAAAATTCCAATCGGCGTGAACGCCACCTTGATGCCGAGTTCGGCAAGCGGCGCGCCGAGCCAGCCTTTTTGCGCGAACAGCGCGGTCAGCGCGACGCCGGCGACCGCAGTAGGCAACGCAAATGGAATGTCGACGATGGCGTCAAACACGCGGCGTCCCGGAAAGCGGTACCGCACCAGCGCCCAGACAATAATCATTCCCATCACCAGATTGACTAACGCGGCGGCAAAAGCGATGCCGAACGAAATCTTCAGGGCGTTGAGGGTGCGGCGGCTGGTGAGGATGCCCCAGAATTGATCGAGGCTCAGTTCGAAAGTCTTGAGGAACAGGCCCGCGAGCGGGATCAGGATGATGACGGAGAGCCACGTCAGCGTCAGCCCCATGGTGAGACCGAACCCCGGCAATGTACTGCGTCGTGCCGCCGCTGCGCTCACAATGCCCCCTGCTTCCCCGCGGCCAGATCAGTTTTTATAGATCTGGTCGAAAACGCCGCCTTCGCTGAAGTGTTCCTTCTGCGCCTTGGGCCAGCCGCCGAAAACGTCGTCGATCGTGAACAATTCGACCTTCGCGAATGACGTCTCGTATTCCCTGGCAATCTCAGGATCGCGCGGACGATAGGAATTGCGTGCGGCAATTTCCTGACCTTCCCTGGTATACCAGTATCTCAGGTAAGCTTCGGCAACCGCGCGCGTGCCTTTCTTGTCGGCGACCGCATCGACGATGGACAGCGGGGGCTCCGCAAGGATGGACAGCGGCGGGGAGACGATCTCCAACTTGTCCTTGCCAAATTCCCGCTGGGCGAGAAACGCCTCATTCTCCCAGGCCAGCAGCACGTCGCCCACGCCACGCTCGACAAACGTGACGGTCGAGCCGCGCGCACCCGTGTCCAGAACCGGCACGTTCTTGTAGAGGTCACCGACGAATTGCTTCGCCTTGTCGGCGGAGCCGAATTTTCTCAGCGCGTAACCCCAGGCAGCCAGATAATTCCAGCGCGCGCCACCCGACGTTTTCGGATTCGGCGTGATGACGCTGACGCCGGATTTGATCAAATCGCCCCAATCCTTGATGCCCTTGGGATTATTCTTGCGCACCAGAAACACGATCGTCGATGTGTATGGCGAAGCATTCATCGGCAGGCGCTTCTGCCAGTCCGCCGCGATCAAACCCTTGCCGGCGATGGCGTCGATATCATAAGCCAGCGCCAGCGTAACCACATCGGCCTGCAGGCCATCGATCACCGCGCGCGCCTGCGAGCCGGAGCCGCCGTGCGACTGCTTGATATCGACGCTCTTGCCCGTTTCCTTTTGATAGGCGGCTGCGAATGCCTTGTTGAAATCCGCATAGAGTTCGCGCGTCGGATCGTATGACACATTGAGCAGCGTCACGTCGGCGGCAAACGCAGAACTTGCCCAGAGCAGCCCCGCGACGATGGGCAGAATACGACGGACCATCTCAGTCTCCATTCGGCCCGATGACAGCATTGTCATCGAAAGCAGGCGGATATAACTCGGGATGAAGCGGCTCTAAGTCAACGAAACCGCATTTCATTGTTTGCGGCGTTGCAGCGCAATTGTACTATGAAGTCTTGACCGTGTGGATGCCACATTCTGTCTTGGTTCTGCCGCGCCAGCGGCCGGCCCGCGCATCCTCATCGGGCGAGGTCCGGCTGGTGCAGGGCATGCACCCGACCGACAGATAACCCAATGCTGCGAGCGGATGCGGCGGCAATTTTGCAAGCGCGTAGATCGCCTCGATATCTTCGCGCGAGATGTTTGCGAATGGATTGAATTTCAACCTGACGCCGTCATCCTCGACGACAGGTATCGCAGCGCGGAGGCCGCCCTGAAAACGCTTGCGCCCGTTGACCCAGGCACTGAACGGCGCCAACGCCCGCGCCAGCGGCTCGACCTTCCGTATCCGGCAGCATGCATCGGGATCGGAGAACCACAATTCGCGATCCGGATCCTCGCGCGACAGCGTCTCCTCGAGAGGTTTGATCGAACGGACATCGCGCAGCCCGAACGTCGCGATCAGGGTATCGCGATAGGCAAGCGTCTCCTCGAACAGCCAACCGGTATCGAGAAAGATCACCGGAATCGCCGGATCGACGTCGGCCATCACCTTGAGCAGGGCAGCCGATTCGGTGCCGAACGACGAGACCACGGCGAGATGTTCCCGGCCGACCATCTGCAAAGCCGTTGCGATCACCTCCACCGGTGATGCGTTACGAAGCCTGCGATCGAGTTCGTCGGCCGACGGCAAATCCCGTGCTGTCCGCTCCGGTTGCACCTGATGCGCAAAAGCATTCATTGGCCGGCACTTTCCGAATGACGCAGCTGCATCCGCCGGTGAAGCGCAGTAATGCGGCCATCGCCGGTCGGCTGGTAGAACACCGAGTAACGCTTTGCCGTGTTGGCAAACGCATCCGCGTCGCTTTCCTTTTTCACTTCGAAGGCGTCGAACCCGGCGCGAAGCATGAACACGAACTGGTCGCGTAGCACCTGGCCGGTGGCGCGTAACTCTCCCCGAAAACCATGGCGTTCCCGCAACAGTCGTGCCTGGCTGTAGGCGCGGCCGTCTCGGAAGCTCGGAAACGCCAGGGCGACCGCTGCAAGCCGGTCCAGATAGGGCACGAGATCGTCAAGGTCGCGGTTGTTCGGCCAGATCACACCCGTCCGTCCGACGCGGCGTGCAAGCGCCTCCGCATCGTCGAGAAATCGCGCGGCGGAAATCAGGATCGCGCCATCGCCCGGAATCGGGGCATCGTCCGCAACGTGGACGAACGCATCGCCCGATATTTTTCCATTTTTAACGAGTGGCATAGACACGCTCCCTGAAAGGCTCGACGCCAAGCCGCTTGACCGTGTCGATGAAAAGCTCATCGGGACGCGCGCGCAGCGCAAGGTAGGCCTCGACAATGTCCTCGACCACGTCGGCGACTTCGCCGTACGGCACCGCGGGTCCGATCAAGGTGCCGACCGCGGCGTTCTCGTCGGCACGGCCGCCGATCGTGATCTGATAGAATTCCTCGCCGTTCTTCTCGACGCCAAGAATGCCGATGTGGCCGACGTGATGATGGCCGCAGGCGTTGATGCAACCGGATATATTGACGTGCAGCCGCCCGATCAGATTGGCGGTGTCATGATTGGCAAAGCGCCGGGTCAATTCCTGCGCGATCGGGATCGAACGCGCGTTCGCAAGCGCGCAATAATCCAATCCCGGACAGGCGATAATGTCGGTGACCAGATTAACGTTCGGCGTCGCGACGCCGATCTTGTCCAACGCCCGCCAGAGCGCCGGCAGGTTGCTTCTCGCGACATGGGGCAGCGCAAGGTTCTGCTCGTGACCGACGCGAATTTCGCCGAACGAATAATTGTCGGCGAGATCGGCGATCGCGTCCATCTGATCGGCGGTGGCATCGCCGGGCGGTCCGCCCACCGGCTTCAGCGACAGCGTCACGATCGCGTAGCCAGGCACTTTGTGCGGCGCCACCGAATTCTTGCGCCATGCTTCGAAATGCGGGTCGTGCGCCGCCTTCTTCAGTTCGTCCGGCATATGCGGCAATTTTTCGTAAGCCGGATAGGTGAAGCGCGAACGGATGTCCTCGACGACAGCGTCATCCAGCGTCAGTGCGCTGTCGCGCATCTGCAGCCACTCGTCCTCGACTTCCTGCGCAAATTTCTCGATGCCGAGCTCGTGCACCAGGATCTTGATGCGCGCCTTGTAGATGTTGTCGCGGCGGCCATACTGATTGTACACGCGAAGGATTGCCTCGACGTAGCTCAGGAGATCGCGGCCGGACACGAACGGCTTGATGGTCTTGCCGATGAACGGGGTACGGCCGAGGCCGCCGCCGACCAGCACCTCGAAGCCGGTTTCGCCCTCTGCGTTCCTGTGCAGGCGCAGACCGATGTCATGCACCTTGATCGCCGCGCGATCATGTTCCGACGCCGTGATGGCAAACTTGAACTTGCGCGGCAGGAACGAGAATTCCGGGTGCAGCGTCGAATACTGCCGCAGCAGCTCGGCCCAGATCCGCGGATCCTCGATCTCGCCCGGCGCGACGCCGGCCCACTGATCGGCCGTGATGTTGCGCGTGCAGTTGCCGCTGGTCTGCATGGCGTGGATGCCGACTTCGGCGAGATCGGCCAGCGCATCGGGCAATTCGGCGAGCTTGATCCAGTTGAACTGGATGTTTTGCCGTGTGGTGAAGTGGCCGTAGCCGCGGTCGTAGCGCCGCGCCACATGCGCCAGCCGCCGCATCTGCTCCGATGACAGCGTGCCGTAGGGGATCGCGACCCGGAACATATAGGCGTGCAGTTGCAGATAGACGCCGTTCATCAGCCGCAGCGACTTGAATTCGTCCTCGGTGAGTTCGCCGGACAGACGGCGCTTCACCTGATCGCGAAATTCGGAGACCCGTTCGTTGATGAGCGTGCGGTCGATTTCATCGTATGCGTACATGAGCTGATAACCTTACGCCGGAGCCGGAAGGTCGATCGTGACGCCTTCCGACCGGATCTGTTCACGCAGATTGCCGGGTTCGATTTCGCCAGTGTCCCTGACTTCAACCGGCGCGATATAGGCGCCGACCGCGCCGACATCATCGGCAATCGATTCGGCGAGCAGCGCGCGGGCTTGGTCGGCGGCCCGGACGATCGCTGCATCTGACAGATCGGTCGACCAACCTTTTGCGACGGTCCGATAGATTACGACGCCATCCCAGGTGCGGTTGGCGGTCACGACAGAGGGACCGGTTATCTTGATCTTTTGTTGCAGCGGAGATGTCATTCGGCAGCGACCTGAAAGTATGAGACCAGTTGAGCGAGATTCGAATTGCGCCATGGCGCGGAGTGCGCGACCACGTCGCCGATAATGAGAATGGCGGGACCGCCGTCGATCCGCCGAACCAGCGCCGCCAATTCATCCAGGGTTCCGACAGCCGCCTGAGCATCCGCCCGTGTTACCCGCGCGAACACACCGACCGGGGTTTGCGGCGAGCGTCCTGCGGCCAGCAGACCGGCGCGGACCAACGGCGCCGCGGTCATTCCCATGTAGACCACCACCGTCATCTTCTCGTCCGTCAGCGTCGACCAGTCGACGCTCTCGGCGTCTTTGGCCTTGTGCGCGGTGAGGAACGTGATGCGCAGCGCCTCGTGCCGGAAGGTGAGCGGCACCTCGAATTGTGCCGCGGCGCCAAGGCCCGCGGTAATTCCCGGCACGACCGAATGGGCGACACCGGCCTCGCGCAACGCTTCGACTTCCTCGCCGCCGCGGCCGAACACGAAGGGATCGCCGCCCTTGAGGCGCACCGCGCGCTGCCCTGACTTCGCTGCCTCGATCAGCAATTTGTTGATCGCGTGCTGGCCGATGCCGGGCTTTCCGACGCGGCGGCCCACCGGCACGCGTGACGCATCGCGGCGCGAGCGATCGAGAATTTCTGATGAGACCAGTTCATCGTAAAAGACAACGTCGGCATCTTGCAGGGCGCGCAGCGCTTTGATGGTGAGCAAATCCGGATCACCCGGACCTGCGCCGACCAGCGTCACCCTCCCCACAGCCTGGCCTGACGCCTGCGCGCCGGCAAAGGCGGATGGATCGGGAATATCTTTCAGAGCCGCTTCGGCTTCGTTCCCGCGCCCGGCAAGAACCAGCGCGCCGATCGGACCATCGACCACGCGCTCCCAGAAGCGGCGGCGCAGCGGAAAGTCAGGGATGCGGCCGTGAATCGATTTGCGCCAGCGGCCGATAAAGGTCGCGAGATCGCCGATCCGCGCCGGCAGCGCAGCTTCGATGCGCTCGCGCACGCGGCGCGCCACCACCGGCGAGGCTCCGCCGGTGCCGACGGCCACGACCACGTCACCGCGATCGACGATGGCAGGAAAAATGAAGGTCGAATGCAACAGGTCGTCCATCACATTCACGGGCAAGCCGACCGCCTTTGCCCGCGCCGACATCGCAGCCCCAATATCGCCAGCGCCCGCGCACAGAACCGCAATCACCCCACGGAGATCGGCAGCCAACGGATCACCTTCGGCAAGCTCAATCCGCGCCGCATCGGCGGCTTCCAACCCACTCACATCATGATTGCCGTTGGTTGCGTACCAACGAATGCGCGCGCCCGCCGCCGCCAGCAGGCGCAATTTCGCTCGGGCCAGCTCGCCAGCTCCGATAAGCAGCACCGGGCCGGTTTGCAGGTCGAGAAATACCGGCAGGAATCGCATGCGACACTCGCTTCCCCAACTTGCGGGGTTGACTGGAATTATTTTCTATATATGTCTCGTTTAGACCCCGCAAAGAGAAATTTATTTCTTCTCTACTGCAGTGCAACTATAGAATTTTCGCCTTCAAAGGCCAAGGGCTAGAGATGCATCTTCTCGACAACGATCAAGCAAGATACCTGTTGGGTCGCGCTGGTACGACCGAGGGAGCTCCGGTCCAGCAAATTTCGGCCGATGCGCGCTTCCATGCGCCCGCCATGGATCACCTCGACGCACTCGAGGCCCAGAGCATCTACATTTTTAGAGAGGCCTTCGCCCGGCTGAAGAAGCTGGCGCTGCTGTGGTCGCTCGGTAAAGATTCCAACGTGATGATCTGGCTGGCGCGCAAGGCGTTTTTCGGCCGCGTGCCGTTCCCCGCATTACACGTCGATACCGGCAAGAAGTTTTCGGAGATGTACGCGTTTCGCGATCGCTACGGCAAGGAATGGGAGCTCGATCTCAAAATCGAATCCTGCCCGCCGCTCGAGACCATCGATCCGACCTTGCCGCCGGCCGCGCGATCCGCCGCGCGCAAGACCGAGGGGCTGAAGCTGGCGCTCGCCAAATATGGCTTCGATGGATTGATCGCCGGCATCCGCCGCGACGAAGAAGCCACGCGCGCCAAGGAACGCGTCTTCTCGCCGCGCGGCACCGAAGGCGGATGGGATGTGCGCGATCAGCCGCCGGAATTCTGGGACCAGTTTAACGCTTCGCCGCCGCCGGGCGCGCATTTGCGCATTCATCCGATCCTGCATTGGACCGAAGCCGATATCTGGGCCTACACACAGCGCGAAAACATCCCGATCATCCCGCTTTATCTGGCGAGAGACGGCAGGCGTTATCGTTCGCTGGGCGATCAGGACATCACCAATCCGGTGGCTTCGACCGCCTCTAACATCGAAGAAATCCTGATCGAACTCGACGGCACCAAAGTGCCGGAACGTTCAGGACGCGCGCTGGATCACGAAAC
>DASXJV010000106.1:0-5656 GCA_036497205.1 Bradyrhizobium sp. | reverse complement strand
GCGCTGGTCCGGCGTAAGCAGCGGCCCGGTCCTGTCGTCGTCGATACCAATAACGCCGATCGGCCCACGCCCGGTTCGCATCGGGAGGAACAGACGCTTGGCCCCCGGCAGCGTGTCCGAGCCGCGCCCGGCCGGACGGTCGTTGCTCCATGCCCAGTTCGCGGCGGCAAGATCGGCCTTGTCCAGTTCATCCTCAGGCGGATAGCCCGCCTTCACCGTCAAGACACCCTCCTCGGGCAGCAACAGAACCACTCGAACCTTCAACATCAGCGCCGTTTGGTACGCGGTCGCCCACAATACATCATCCAGCGTCGCGGTGCCCGCAAGCTTGCGACTAAAGGCATAAAGCGATTCGGTGGTCCGCACCCTGCCGATCGCCGAGACGGCCTGCGTGCGCACGCGCGCCGCGACATTGGAAACAAGGACAGCGATCAGCATGAAAAAGAAGAACGCCGCGACGTTGGTCGGATCGGTAATCGTGAAGGTATAGACCGGCGGCAAAAAGAAGAAGTTGTAGCACAGCGACGCTGCGACGCTCGCCAGGATTGACGGCAGCAGGCCGAAACGAACCGCTACGACTACTACCGCTGTGAGGAATACGAGATCGACGTTCTCGGTGCCAAATAATGGCTGGATCATTTCGGCGGCGCCGAGGCCGATTACGACGATCGCGAGCGCCATCAGATATGGCCGCGGGTCGAACGGCTCGCGCCGTTCAGCCGTACGCACAGTCTTCTTCGGGACAGGCTCCGCGGCGAGTTCCTCGCCGGCGATCACATTAACGCTGATATTGCCGGCGCGCCGCACCAGATCATGCACCACCGAGCCGCGCCTGAGTTCGAACCACAGGGAACGCGTCGACTTCCCGATGATGATCTGGGTCACGTTGTTGGCGTGCGCGAAGTTGATGATATCATCGGCGATACGCCGTCCAACACCGGGAATGGTGATCGCCTCGCCTCCCAGCGCCTCCGCCAGCCGCAACGTGTCAGCAAGCCGGTCGCGCTGCTCGTCGCTCAATTGCAGGCTGCGCCGCGTCTCAATGCTGACGGCGGTCCATGGCGCATGCAACCGGTCCGCCAGCCGCTTGGTGTAGCGCACGAGCCCCGCCGCGCTCGGATGCTCGCTTAGGCAGACCAGGATGCGCTCGCCCGCCGCCCAGGGACCCGCAATCGCATTCGCCTGCATATGCGTGAGCAATTGTTCGTCGACGCGCTCGGCGGTCCGCCGCAACGCCAACTCACGCAGCGCGGTGAGATTCCCCGGCGAGAAATAATGCTCGAGCGCGCGTTCGGCCTGCTTGGGGACGTAGACCTTGCCTTCCTTCAGCCGCTGAATCAGATCGTCCGGCGTAAGATCGATCAGTTCGATGGCGTCCGCACGGTCGAAAATGGAATCCGGCACGGTCTCGCGCACGCGCACATGCGTGATCTGGGCGACCACGTCGTTGAGGCTCTCGATGTGCTGGATATTGACCGCCGTGTAGACGTCGATGCCGTGAGAGAGCAATTCCTCGACATCGAGATAGCGCTTCGGATGGCGGCTGCCGGGCGCATTGGTGTGGGCGAGTTCATCGACCAGCGCGATCTGCGGATGGCGCGCGATCAGCCCATCGAGGTCCATCTCCTCGAGAATCTGGTCTTTGTATTCGAGCCGTTTGCGCGGGAGAACTTCGAGGCCTTGCAGCAGCGCCTCCGTCTCCGCCCGACCATGGGTCTCGACCACGCCAACCACAATATCGACGCCGGCCTTTCGTTTGGCATGCGCACTCTGCAGCATCTCGTAGGTCTTGCCGACGCCGGGCGCGGCGCCGACGAAGATCTTGAGGCGGCCGACGCGACTGTCCTCGCGCCGGGCAGCTTCCAGCAGGGCCTCCGGCGAAGGACGTTGTTCGGGATCAAGGCGCTGCTGGACCATATGGCAATATAGTCCTTAGGCTTGGCGCAGCCTAGGCTCGCTCACTTGGCAGCGGCCGCGTCCAGCGCCAGGTTGAGAGCCAGCACGTTGACACGGGGTTCTCCGAGCAAGCCCGCAAAGCGGGCTTGGGTGTTCTCCGTGACCAGCGCCCGGACACGATCCTCCGGCATATTCCGCGCCTTGGCGACGCGCGCCACCTGGAATAGCGCGCCTTCCGGCGAGATATCAGGATCGAGGCCGCTGGCGGAAGTGGTGACGAGATCGATCGGAACCGCCGCCGAAGGATTCTCGGCTTTCAACTTGTCGACGTCTTGCTTGACTCTATCGTTCAAGGCCTTGCTGGTCGGGCCGAGGTTGGATCCGCCGGAATTGGCCGCATTGTAGGGAGCCGGTACGGTCTTGGTGGAATCAGCCGGATCAGGCGCGGTCGTCGCCGAGGGCCGGCCATGGAAGTATTTGTCGTCCTTGAACTCCTGCCCGATCAGGGCGGAGCCGACCACCTTGCCATCCCTTTCGATCAGGCTGCCCTGCGCCTGCTTTGGAAAGATCACGCCCGCAATCGCGGTCATAACAAGTGGGTAGGCGAGGCCGGTGATCAGCGTCAGCAGGACGAGGATGATGATGGCGGGGCGAATTTCTTTCAGCATGGTGCTTCTCCCCTCAGGCCAAATGCAAGGCGGCCACGACGAGGTCGATGGCCTTGATGCCGATAAATGGAATGATGATGCCGCCGACGCCGTAGATCATCAGGTTGCGCCGTAGCAGCGCGCCGGCCCCGACGGCGCGATAGGCCACACCCTTCAAGGCCAGCGGAATCAGCGCGATGATGATCAAGGCATTGAAGATGATCGCTGACAGGATGGCGCTCTGCGGGCTCGCCAGGTGCATGATGTTGAGCACACCGAGTTGCGGATAAAAGGCGAGGAAGATCGCCGGAATGATCGCGAAATACTTCGCCACGTCGTTGGCGATCGAGAAGGTGGTGAGCGCGCCGCGGGTCATCAGTAATTGCTTGCCGATCTCGACCACCTCGATCAGCTTGGTCGGGTTGGAATCGAGATCGACCATGTTGCCGGCCTCGCGCGCCGCCTGGGTGCCGGTGTTCATGGCGACGCCGACATCGGCCTGCGCCAGTGCCGGCGCATCGTTGGTGCCATCGCCGCACATCGCAACCAGTTTACCATTGGCCTGCTCGTCGCGAATAAGCTTCAATTTATCCTCAGGCGTCGCCTGCGCGAGAAAATCATCGACGCCGGCTTCGGCGGCAATCGCCGCCGCCGTCATCGGATTGTCGCCGGTAATCATCACGGTGCGGATACCCATGCGGCGCAGTTCGGCGAAGCGTTCGCGGATGCCGCCCTTGACGATGTCTTTCAGGTGAACGATGCCGAGAAGACGCCCGTCCTTGGCGACAGCGAGCGGAGTTCCGCCGGCCTTCGATATCTCGTCAGAAATCGCCTGGATCTCGCGGGCGACCTCGGAATTTACCGTGGACTGGATCGCCCGAACGGTGTTTCCAGAGGTCATCGTTTGCGCCCTCCCGCCCCCGACATAGTTCAGGATTGCATCGACCGCGCCCTTGCGGACCGACGATGCACCGGCGTCGACGCCGCTCATGCGGGTTTGCGCCGTAAACGGGATGAACGTTGCGGCAAGCTCCGCCATGTCGCGGCTGCGGATGCCGTACTTTTCCTTCGCGAGCACGACGATCGAGCGGCCTTCCGGAGTCTCGTCAGCCAATGAGGCGAGCTGCGCCGCGTCCGCGACCTCCTGCTCGGTGACGCCGCGGATGGGGCGAAACGCCGTCGCCTGCCGGTTGCCAAGCGTGATGGTGCCGGTCTTGTCGAGCAGCAGCGTATCGACATCACCCGCGGCCTCGACCGCACGGCCCGACATCGCCAGCACATTGAAACGCACCAGGCGGTCCATGCCAGCGATGCCGATCGCCGACAGCAGCGCGCCAATCGTGGTCGGGATCAGCGTCACGAACAGCGCTACCAGGATCACGACCGAAATCTGGCCGCCGGCGTAGGCGGCATAGCTCGGGATGGTAACGGTCGCGAACACGAAGATGATGGTCAGGCCGGCGAGCAAAATATTGAGCGCGATCTCGTTCGGCGTCTTCTGCCGCTCGGCGCCCTCGACCAGCTTGATCATGCGGTCGATGAAGGTCGACCCCTGCGCCGCGGTGATGCGGACGCGAATCCAGTCCGACAGCACCTGCGTGCCGCCGGTGACCGCCGAGCGATCGCCGCCGGATTCGCGGATAACGGGTGCGGACTCGCCGGTGATCGCGGCCTCGTTGACCGAGGCGACGCCTTCGATCACTTCGCCATCGGATGGAATGTTGTCGCCGGCCTCGACCAGAACGATATCGCCGACCTTGAGGCTGGTGCCGGAGACAAGCCGATACGTCGAACCCGTCAACAGCTTGGCTTGGCTTTCGGTGCGGGTCTTCTTGAGCGATTCGGCCTGCGCCTTGCCGCGGCCTTCCGCGATCGCCTCGGCAAAGTTGGCGAACAGCACCGTAAACCACAGCCACAGGATGATCTGGAAGGTGAAGGCGAGGGTTTCGCTGCCCATTACGAATTCGCGCAGGAAGATCACCGTGGTCAGCGCGGCGACAACTTCGACCACGAACATTACGGGGTTCTTGATCATCAACCGCGGATCGAGCTTGACCAAGGCCGAGCCGATCGCCGGGAACACGATCTTCGGATCGAGCATCGCCGAAACCGGCATACGCTTCTGCAGTTTCATGGTTTCCATGGACGTAACTCCGAAATGAGATCGATCAGAACAGGGTGTTGGCGGTCATCGCGAGGTGCTCGACGATCGGGCCCAACGCGAGCGCGGGGAAGAAGGTCAGGCCGCCGATAATCAGGATCACGCCGACGACCAGGCCGACGAACAGGCCACCTGTCGTCGGCAGCGTGCCGCCCGATGGCGGAATCGATTTTTTGCCGGCGAGCGACCCCGCCAGCGCCATTGCCGGCACGATCATGAAGAAGCGGCCGACGAACATCGCCACTCCACCGGTGATGTTGTAGAATGGAATGTTGCCCGTGAGGCCGGCGAAAGCCGAGCCATTATTGCCGGTTTGCGAGGTATAGGCATACAACACTTCGGTGAAGCCGTGCGGCCCCGCATTGGCCATCGATGCTACCGCCGGCGGAAAGACTACCGCGACCGCCGTCCAACCAAGATACATCAACGGCAGCACCAGGATCGCGAGCATCGCCATCTTGACTTCGCGAGCCTCGATCTTCTTGCCTACATATTCCGGGGTGCGGCCGACCATCAAGCCAGCGACGAAAATCGCGAGCACGACGAACAGCAGCATGCCGTAGAGCCCGGCACCGACGCCGCCGACGATAATCTCGCCAAGCTGCATGTTGATCAGCGGGATCATGCCGCCAAGCGCGGTGAAGCTGTCATGCATGGCGTTCACCGCGCCGCAGGATGCCGCCGTGGTGATGACGGCGAACAGCGATGAGGCGACGATGCCGAAGCGGACTTCCTTGCCTTCCATATTGCCGCCGGTCAGCCCGAGCGCATGGAGCGCGGTGGTGCCGTTGGCCTCCGCCCAATAGGCGACGGCGACGCCGGCGATGAACAGCACGCCCATTACGCCGAGGATCGCCCAGCCCTGACGCTGGTTGCCGACCATGCGGCCGAACACGTTGGTCAGCGCGGCGCCGAGCGCGAAGATCGAGATCATCTGCACGAAGTTCGACAG
>DASXJV010000105.1:0-12857 GCA_036497205.1 Bradyrhizobium sp. | reverse complement strand
TTTCGGACATCACCCCATGACCTTCACGCTTCCCTCCCTTCCTTATGCCTATGACGCGCTGGCGCCCCATATGTCCAAGGAAACGCTGGAATATCATCACGACAAGCATCATCAGGCCTATGTGACCAACGGCAACAATCTGCTGAAAGGCACCGAATTCGAGGGCAAGTCTCTCGAGGAGATTGTCAAAGGGTCGTTCGGCAAGAATGCGCCGCTCTTCAACAATGCCGGCCAGCACTACAATCACTTGCATTTCTGGAACTGGATGAAGCCCAATGGCGGCGGCAGCAAATTGCCCGGCCGTCTGGAAAAGAAGATCACCGAGGACCTTGGCGGGCTTGAGAAATTCAAGACCGATTTCGCCGCCGCTGGCGTCGGCCAGTTCGGTTCAGGCTGGGCATGGTTGTCGGTGAAGAACGGCAAGCTCGAAATCTCCAAAACGCCCAATGGCGAAAACCCGCTGGTGCATGGCGCCACGCCGATCCTCGGCGTCGACGTCTGGGAGCACTCCTACTACATCGATTATCGCAATCGCCGTCCGGACTATCTGAAGGCGTGGATCGATCACCTGGTGAACTGGGAGTATGTCGACGAGCTGTTCTCGAAGGCCTGACCTTACAGCCACGAATTCTCACCAATTTCCGGGGCGGCAGCATTGAGCTGCCGCCCTTGTCATTTTGCCACGCCGTTTCGGATCCTTGCGGCGACTGCAAGCTTGCGGCAAAACCTGCGATCAGCGGGTGGTCCGGATTTGCCGGGGTGGGAAAAGCTAAGATGAACTATGTCCTGGTTTTTATCGGCGGCGGCCTTGGCGCGACGCTGCGCCACATCGTCAACTTCGTTTGCCCGCGCTTCCTCGGAACAGCCTTTCCGTATCACACCTTCATCATCAACATCACCGGATCGACGATCATGGGCCTGATCGCCGGCTATCTCGCGTTCAAGGGCGATGCGTCGCAGCCCTGGCGCCTGTTCCTGATGACCGGCATTCTCGGCGGCTACACCACGTTCTCGGCGTTCTCGCTCGATGCCGCGCTGCTCTACGAGCGCGGCGAGATCGGGCCTGCATTGTTCTACGTCCTGGGTTCGGTGGTGCTTTCGATTGCAGGGCTGTTCGCCGGCCTCTCCCTGGTGCGCCATCTGACGTGAACAATAGCGTTTTTCGAGCGAAGTGGATCCCGCTTCGCGTGAAGAAAACGCCTCAAAACAAAAACGAAGCCTCGGTTCTGATACAATCAGAACCGAATTGGCTCTGGCCGTGGCAATCCCGCATGGGCATCCATGAGGCGCGCATAGGTCTTGTCACTCTTCCGTTTGCATCGCTGTTCCGGCGAGACTAAGCAGGTCCAGCCTCATCACGCGCCAGACCCGTTGCTTTGTCAGAACTCCCCTTAAAAGACCCGGCGCTCGCCGACGACGCCGCGGACGCGGAGCCGCGTCCCGGGCGCATCCGCAAGCCGATTGGCTGGTCGTTGATCGTGATTGCGGTGCTGGTCGCGGTCAGCGCTACGCTGGTCTATCGGCGGGACGGCATCGACGGCGTAGTGGAAATTCTAACCCACGATCTGGCGCTGTTTGGCGGCATTCTGCCGCGCGTGCTGGCGGGCTGCCTGCTCGGCGCGTTCATTGCGGAGATATTGCCGCATGAGAAGGTGTCGCGATCGCTCGGGCCGAAGTCCGGGCTGAAGGGATTGCTGATCGGAACGGCGTTCGGTGCGATCCTGCCGGGCGGGCCGTTTACCGCCTATCCGGTGGCGAGCGCTCTGCTCACGGTCGGCGCCGATTTCGGCGCGACCATCGCCATGGTTGTCAGCTGGACGCTGATCGGATATGGCCGGGCGGTCGCCTGGGAATTGCCCATCATGGGCACCGACTTCACGCTATGGCGCATCGTGATCTCGCTGCCGCTGCCGGTTCTGGCGGGCGCGCTTGGCCGCTTTGTCTATGTCCGCATGTACAGCCGGATCGCGCCATGAGCGCCGTCATCATCGACGTCATCCTGTGGGGTTCGGTCGCGGCGCTCGCCGCGATCGCCTGGCAGCGTGGCCGGCTGGTTCTGGCGACATCGGTGCGCGAAGGCACCATGGACTTCATCAATATTGTGCCGCGCATCGCGCTCGGCGTGATCGGTTCGGGATATATCGCTGCGGTCATTCCTGAGGAAATCATTACCGGCTGGCTTGGCCCAAACAGCGGCTGGCCCGGTGTGCTCACCGCCGTTATCGCGGGCGCCGCAACGCCGGGAGGCCCGGTGGTCGGCTTTTCGATCGGAGCTGTGGCGTTGAAGGCCGGCGGCGGCGCGCCCCAAATCGTCGCATATGTGGTTGCGTGGGCGCTGTTCGCCTTTCAGCGGCTGGTGCTGTGGGAAATCCCGTTTATGCCGGCGCGGTTTGTCTGGTTCCGCGCCGCCGTGTCGCTGCCATTCCCGTTTCTGGCCGCCGCGATCGCGATGGCGATCGGAAGGCCGTGAAAACGGATATCCCGTGGCAAGCTGGTGGACACAACTGATGTTATATTATAACATCTCTTCATGGCTTTTTCCAATCCTCACGGCCACGAACATGACCATGGGCACGCCCATGTTCACAGTCACAGGCCCGGATCGCCACACCCGGCGCAAGCGGCGCCGTGGTCGATCCTGCGCATGCCCGTGGTGTCCCGGCTCGGCGCGGCCCTCGCGGTCAGCACCGCCCTGTGGGCTATCGTGTGGCTGGCGATGAGGTGAGCATGGCCGCGCAATTGCAATTCCGCGACGTCACGCTGGGCTACGACAGGCATCCGGCGGTGCACCATCTCAACGGTGAGGTCGCCTCCGGCACCCTGCTCGCGATCGTCGGCCCGAACGGCGCCGGCAAATCAACGCTGTTTCGCGGCATCGTCGGCATTCTCAGGCCGCTTGCCGGCTCGATCGTTACCGGCGATCTCGATGTCCACGATATCGCCTATCTGCCGCAGACGGCGGATATCGACCGCAGCTTTCCAATCTCGGTGTTCGATTTCGTCGGCAGCGGGCTTTGGCGCAGCATCGGGTTTTTTGGGGGCATGGGCAAAGAGGCGCGAGACAAGATTGCGCAGGCGCTCGCCGCGGTCGGCCTCAACGGCTTCGAGAACCGCACCATCGGGACACTGTCCGGCGGGCAGATGCAGCGCATGCTGTTTGCGCGGGTGCTGTTGCAGGACGCGCGCCTGATCGTGCTGGACGAACCATTCAACGCCATCGACGCCAGGACCTCGGCCGATCTGCTGGCGCTGGTGCGGCGCTGGCACGCCGAGAAGCGCACCGTGCTGGCGGCGCTGCACGACATGGATGTCGTGCGCGCCAATTTCCCCGAAACCTTGCTGCTGGCGCGCGGGAAGGTCGCCTGGGGCGCAACCGCTGACGTATTGAGCGCGGAGAACCTTCTGGAAGCGCGGCGGATGTGCGAAGCCTTCGACGACAGCGCCGCCGCCTGCGCCGTAGACGATGTATCCTCGCGGGCCGCCTGAACGTGATGATCTATGATGCGCTGATCGCGCCCTTCACCGAATTCGAGTTCATGCGCCGCGCACTGGCGGCCGTGGTCGCGCTGGCGCTCGGTGGCGCGCCGATCGGCGTGTTTCTGATGCTGCGGCGCATGAGCCTGGTCGGCGATGCGATGGCGCATGCGATCCTGCCCGGTGCTGCGATCGGCTTCCTGCTGTCGGGCCTCAATCTGTTTGCGATGACGACGGGCGGACTGATCGCAGGCTTCACCGTCGCTATTCTCTCGGGCGTGGTCGCACGCACCACCGAGTTGAAGGAAGACGCCTCTCTGGCCACGTTCTATCTGGTGTCGCTGGCGCTCGGCGTCACCATCGTCTCCATCAAGGGCACCAATATCGATCTGCTGCACGTGCTGTTCGGCAACATTCTGGCAATGGACGACCAGACCCTGCTGGTGATCGCCTTCAACGCGACGATCACGCTGATCGTGCTGGCGGTGATCTACCGGCCACTGGTAATCGAAAGCGTCGATCCGGTGTTCTTGCGCACCGTGAGCCGCGCCGGTGCGCCTGCGCATCTGGCGTTTCTCGCCCTCGTGGTCATCAATCTGGTCAATGGCTTTCAGGCGCTCGGCACCCTGCTGGCGGTAGGGTTGATGATCCTGCCGGCGGGCATCGCGCGGTTCTGGTCCCGCGATATTACCAGGCTGATCTGCATCGCGGTGGCGAGCGCCATGCTGTCGGGCTATGCGGGGCTGGTGCTGTCCTTTCAAACCAAGGTGCCGTCGGGTCCCGCGATCATTCTGGTGGCGGCGGTGCTGTACGTTGCCTCCGTGTTATTCGGCAGCGTCAGCGGCCTGTTCAGGCAGATGTTTCCTGGTCGCCACCTCGAAGCTTAGAGCGGAAAAGTGGGAACCGATTTTCCGAAAAGATCATGCTCAAACAAGGAGATGAGATCATGATCCGATTCGATCTAATCGGATCATGATCTGGCGGTGAACGCGATGCGACGTTTTCAATTTTGGCTTATCTGTCTGGTGCTCGTGACGTTAGCTGTTCCCGTGCGCGCGCAGGTCCGTTTGAATGTCGTCGCCAGCTTTTCGATCCTAGGCGATTTCGTGCGAAATGTAGGGGGCGAGCAGGTCAGCGTCACGACATTGGTTGGTCCCGATGGCGACGTGCATGTCTATACGCCGGCGCCGGCGGACGCCAAGAAGATCGCGGATGCGAAACTCGTTGTTATCAACGGCCTCGGTCTGGAGGGCTGGCTACCGCGGCTGGTGCAATCCTCGGGCGGCAAATCCACCATGGTTGCCGCATCCCAAGGCATCACGCCTCGCAAGCTGGGCTCCGACGCCGATCCGCATGCCTGGCAATCGGTTGCCAACGCGAAGATATACGTGGCCAATATTCGCGACGCGCTTGTTAGCGCCGACTCCGCGGACGCCGAGCTCTATCGTGCCAATGCGGAGCGCTATTTGGCAAAGCTCGATGCGCTCGACCGCGAGGTGCGCGAGGCCATAGCGCAAATCCCCGAAGCGCGCCGCAAGGTGATCTCGACGCATAATGCGTTCGGCTATTTCGCCGCCGCTTATGGCATCGAATTCATCGCGCCGCAGGGCGTGTCCACCGAGTCAGAGGTCAGTGCGCGCGATATCGCTCGCATCATTACACAGGTTCGAACCGCGAAAATTCCGGCAGTTTTCCTTGAGAATATCAGCGATCCGCGGCTGATGCGCCGGATATCAACCGAGACCGGCGCCAAGATCGGCGGAACGCTGTTTTCCGACAGCCTTACGGGTGAAAAGGGCGATGCCCCCACTTACATTGATATGGTCAGGCACAATATAAAGGCACTGACGAGCGCGCTCGCGAATTAGGGCAGGGGCCCTCCCTGCTGCCGGCGCGCGTGCCGAGTCCCATTTCGGAGCTATTATGCCAGAATTGACGTCCCAAAAAATTCCCGTCACCGTGCTGACCGGCTATCTCGGCGCGGGCAAGACCACCCTTCTCAACCGCATTCTGTCGGAAAACCACGGCAAGAAATACGCCGTCATCGTCAACGAATTCGGCGAAATCGGTATCGACAACGATCTGATCATCGGTGCCGACGAAGAAATCTTTGAAATGAACAACGGCTGCATATGCTGCACCGTGCGCGGCGATCTCGTGCGCATTCTCGATGGCCTGATGAAGCGCAAAGGAAAATTCGACGCCATTATCGTCGAGACCACCGGGCTTGCCGATCCGGCGCCGGTGGCGCAGACCTTCTTCGTCGACGAAGACGTGCAGAAGAACGCGCGGCTCGACGCGGTGGTGACAGTAGCCGATGCGAAATGGTTGAGCGATCGGCTGAAGGATGCGCCGGAAGCCAAGAACCAGATCGCGTTCGCCGACGTCATCGTGCTCAACAAGACCGATCTCGTGTCCAAGGCTGAACTTGCCGAAGTCGAGGCGCGGATTCGCGGCATCAACCCCTATGCCAAACTGCATCGGACCGAGCGTTGCCAGGTCGCGCTATCCGACGTGCTGGAGCGCGGCGCGTTCGATCTCGATCGCATCCTCGATATCGAACCGGAATTTCTGGAAGCCGGCGATGACCACGATCGCGATCGCCAGCACGACCATGATCATCACCACGATCACGGCCACAACAGCCATGGCGGCCTGAAGCATTATCACGACGAGGATATGCAATCGCTGTCGCTCCGATCAGATAAGCCGCTCGATGCCACCAAGTTCATGCCTTGGCTGCAAAACCTCGTCGCCAGCGAGGGCATGAAGATTTTGCGCTCGAAGGGAATTCTCGCCTTCAGCGACGATGACGATCGCTATGTCTTCCAGGGCGTGCACATGATGCTTGAGGGCGATCACCAGCGGGCGTGGAAAGACGGCGAACCGCGCGAGAGTCGTCTGGTTTTCATCGGCCGCGAATTGCCCGAGCAGACGATCCGCGACGGCTTCGAACGCTGTATCACCACGTGATGAAAGAGTTCGAGCCGGGCGATAATGCGGCCTCCATCGTTTCGGTCACCGACCGGGTGCGCCCTGTGGCGATCGGCATGCCGGTTGCATCTGTGCACTTTCTCGGCGACACCGCAGCCTTCGTCGGCGCCGAGGAAAGCGTTTTCCTGGTGAGCGGGCAGGGGGAGATTTCGCCGGTCGCCGTCCATGGCGGCGGCATCCTGTGCGCAGCATCCGACGGGACGCGCATCGTCATGGGTGGCGATGACGGCAAGCTCGTTGCGCTCAGCGCAAAAGGCGAGGTCGCAATCGTGGCGACCGATCCGAAGCGGCGCTGGATCGACAATACAGCGCTTCATCCCGAAGGTGCGGTGGCGTGGTCGGCCGGCAAGACCGCCTTTGTACGTAGCGGGAAGGGTGAAGAAAAATCCTTCGACGTGCCGTCGACGGTCGGCGGGCTCGCGTTTGCGCCGAAGGGTCTGCGGCTCGCGGTCGCGCATTACAACGGCGTGACCTTATGGTTTCCCAACATGGCGGCAAAGCCGGAATATCTGGAGTGGGCGGGCTCGCATCTCGGCGTCGTGTTCAGCCCGGACAACAAATTTCTTGTCACCACGATGCACGAACCGGCTCTGCATGGCTGGCGGTTGGCCGATGACCGCCACATGCGCATGACCGGTTATCCCGGACGTGTCAGGTCGATGTCCTGGAGCGCGGGCGGCAAATCGCTGGCGACGTCAGGCGCCGAAGCGGTCATCATGTGGCCGTTCGCCAGCAAGGACGGCCCGATGGGCAAGGAGCCGGCGATGCTGGCGCCGCTGCAGGTGCGCGTCTCCATCGTCGCATGCCATCCGAAGCAGGATATCCTCGCCGCAGGCTACAGCGACGGCACCATTCTGATGGTGCGGCTGAACGACGGCGCCGAAATTCTGGTGCGCCGGAATGGCAGCGCGCCGGTCTCGGCGTTGGCGTGGAATAGCCTGGGCACGCTACTGGCGTTCGCCGCGGAGGATGGCGACGCCGGTCTGCTGGCACTTTAGCGGTCGTTCAGCGGCGTCTACCGGTTCCAGGGAACAATGCGTTCCATCGGCCGTTGATACCGAGGATGATTCGCGGTGAACGAGATGTCTTCGGTCGACAGGAAACGTGCTTACAGGAAGGATCTGCTTCTGGCATGCGCAATGGTCGCGGCGGGGCTTGCGCTATGTGGCCTATCCCTGGTCGAACTCAAGACCCGCAATCCAGAGATGGCGCAAGCGACGCAGCCGTTGCAATCATCTCCCACATCTACGCCTCAGAGTTCCCCACCCGCAGAGTCAAAACCCGGCGGCGAGCGCCCGACCACGCCGGCGCCCGAGCCTGCCCGCCCAGACGTACAGGCGCAGAAGGAGGGCGTGAAGCCCGCGCTGCCGCCCGCTCCGGCTGAAAAGACCGCACCTCCGATCAAGGAGAGGTAGACGGCTCATTGGACGATCCTCCCTGAGAGCCCGTGAATGTACTCCGACCTCATGCTTTGGAACTGCGCGCGTCTGCAAGGATGCGGCGAGTCCATGCGTTGAGTTCCATCCTTCGAGACGCTTGCTTCGCAAGCTCCAAGGATGAGGTCAGTATTCCCGGCGCGTTCCATACGATGAGGCCGGTGTGACGGCGCCAAGACGTCCGACCATGTTTCGTCTGGCGCTGCCGCTTTTACGGCCTCGCTTGTTGCCGTCCGCTGCCGCATAATCCCGAAGGGGCGCGGTAGCTCATGAGGCGAGCAATGAAGGTCGACGATGTCAGGCGAACCGCCTATTCGATGCCGCTCACCAGCCCGTCTTTCCCGCCGGGGCCTTATCGTTTCTTCAACCGGGAATATTTCGTCATCACCTATCGCACCGATCCGGAAGCGCTCGCCGCTATGGTCCCGGAGCCGCTCGAAGTCACCGAGCCGGTCGTCAAATACGAATTCATCCGGATGCCGGACTCAACCGGCTTCGGCGATTACACCGAAACCGGGCAGGTGATCCCGGTCCGCCTTAACGGCGAGGAAGGCGCCTACACTCACGCGATGTATCTCGACGACGACGCACCAATCGCCGGCGGCCGCGAGCTTTGGGGATTTCCCAAAAAGAGGGCGTCGCCGAAAATCGAAGTCGAGAGCGACGTACTAGTGGGAACGCTGCATTACGGTTCGGTGCTCTGCGCCTCCGGCACCATGGGCTACAAGCACCGCCCGGTCGACCATGACACCGTACTGAAGGGGATGAAGACGCCGAATTTTATTCTCAAGATCATTCCGCATGTCGACGGCAGTCCGCGGATCTGCGAGCTGGTGCGTTTTTTTCTTGAGGACATTCAATTGAAAGAGGCTTGGACCGGTCCCGCGGCGCTCGGCTTGTTCCCGCATGCGCTTGCGGATGTCGCGCGGCTGCCGGTGCGCGAGGTGGTCTCGGCGCTGCATTTCAAGGCTGACTTGACGCTCGGCTTAGGGAGCGTCGCGTTCGATTATATGAAGAAATAGCTGTGCAAACTGCTGTTATTCCGGGACGGGCGACCGCGAGCTACTCTTCAACGCCATGCCCCGCGAAGGCGGGCATCCAGTACTCTGCGGAATTTATGAGAGTCGAGACGCCGCACTGGATTACCCGCTTTCACGGGTAATGACAGCGCAGCTTGCGCGCACCCGGAATCACAGGAGTGGAACTATCGCACCAGCACGTTCCTGAACTGCCAGGGGTCGCTTTCGTCGATATCTTCCGGGAACAGTCCGGGCCGGTCGCTAAGCGGTGTCCAGTCGGTGTAAATACCCTTTACGGGGCCGAGATACGGCATCTGGATTTCGAGGCAGCGGCGGAAATCCATCTCATCGGCCTCGACGATCCCGGCTGTAGGATTTTCCAGCGCCCACACCATGCCGGCGAGAACCGCCGACGTCACCTGCATGCCGGTGGCGTTCTGGTACGGCGCAACCTGGCGGGTTTCCTCGATCGAAAGCTGCGAGCCGTACCAATAGGCATTCTTGCCGTGGCCATAGACCAGCACGCCGAGTTCGTCGATGCCGTCCTCGATCTCGTTCTCGTCCAGGATGTGCCATTTCGATTGCATCTTGCCGGTCGCGCCGAACATCTCGTGCAACGACAGCACCGCGTCGTTGGCGGGATGATAGGCGTAATGGCAGGTCGGGCGATAGATCACCTTGCCGCCGTCGCGCACGGTGAAGTAGTCCGCGATCGAAATCGATTCATTGTGGGTGACGAGAAAGCCGTATTGCGCGCCGGGCGTCGGGCACCATGAGCGCACGCGGGTATTGGCGCCGGGCTGAAGCAGATAGATCGCGGCGCCGCAGCCGTACTCGTGGCTGCGGCCATTGTCCGGCATCCACTTTTCGTGGGTGCCCCAGCCGAGTTCGGCCGGCTGCATGCCCTCGGAGACGAAGCCCTCCACCGACCAGGTGTTAACGAACACGTTCATCGGCTTCAGCTTCTTCGAACGCTGGGTGTCGCGTTCGGCGATATGGATGCCCTTGACGCCGAGCTTGTGGGCGAGCTGACCCCAGCCTTCGCGGCTTTTAGGTTCGTTGAAGGGCGTGTTGGTGTCGCGGGCGATGTCGAGCAGCGCCTGCTTGACGAACCAGGACACCATGCCGGGATTGGCGCCACAGGTAGAGACGGCGGTCGGGCCGCCCGGGCTCTTGTGCTTTGCCGCGAGCAGCGTTTCGCGCAGCGCGTAATTCGAGCGTTTTTCGGGACCGATGTTCCTATCGAAATAGAAGCCGAGCCACGGCTCCACCACCGTGTCGATATAGAGCGCGCCGATCTCGCGGCACATGGTCATGATATCGACCGAGGAGGTGTCCACCGACAGATTGACGCAAAATCCCTGACCGCCGCCGGCAGTCAATAGCGGCGCCAGCACCTCGCGATAATTGTCCCGGGTAATGGCCTGCTTGATGAAACGCACGCCGTGCTGCCTGGCGATCTCGCCGTCTTCATGCGGATCGATGATGACGAAGCGCGACTTGTCGTAGTCGAAATGTCTTTCGATCAGAGGCAGCGTGCCTTTGCCGATCGAGCCGAAGCCGATCATGACAATGGGGCCTGAAATTTTCGCGTGGATTTGCTGCTCGGGCGGGCTCATTTAGGTTTGTCTACGGAATGGGGATTGCGCGGGGAATGAGGGGGATCAGGCGGCGCGCCGCTTCGCGGTCACTTCGATCTCGACCTTCATCTCGGGCTTGTAGAGCCCGGCGACGACGAGGAGAGTTGCGGCCGGTCTGATATCGCCAAGCTTTTCGCCGCAGACCGCGAACACGGCGTCGGCATCTTTGGCGGCGGTGATGTAATAGGTCGCGCGGACGATATCGGCCATTGCGAACCCACCATCCTTCAGCGCGGCTTCGATGGTGTTGAAGCAGTTTCGTGTCTGGCTCGTGACATCTGCCGGCATTGTCATGGTGGCGTAATCGTAGCCGGTGGTGCCGGAAACGTAGGCGAAATCGCCGTCGATCACGGCGCGGCTGTAGCCGGCAGTTTTTTCGAACGGCGAGCCGGTGGAAATCAGGCGGCGAGACATATGAACAACCCCGGGGCAAATATCGCGTGACTTTATCAAGGCCACGCAATGCCGATTCTTTAGCTTCAAATCAAGCGGCGTGAGACGCCAATTTCTGCAGCTTCGGCGCGGGCCGCGGCTTGCGTTGCGGCGTCGCCATACCGCTCGGGACCACCATCCCGGACGCGCCGTCGAGAACGCCCTCGCGCAGTTCGAGACCGAGCAGACGGTCGCGTTCGAACGGGCCTGGCAGCGACAGTTCGCCTGTCTTGAGAGCCGAGAAACCGAAGCGGGCATAGTAGGGTGCGTCGCCGAGCAGAAGCACCGCGCCATGTCCGCGCGCTTTGGCGGCTGCCAGCACATGGTTCATCAGCGCGGCTCCGACGCCGAGCTTGCGGCACGACGGATCGACCGCCAGCGGGCCCAGCACCAGCGCCGGAACGCCCCCGGCGCTGACGTGCCACAACCGCACGGTTCCGACCAGGCGGCGCTGGCATACGACCGAGAGCGCAAGGCCTGCGGCGGGCGCGTATCCGTCGCGCAGGCGCTGACAGGTGCGCGTATGGCGGTTCACGCCGAAGCAGGCATCGAGTAGCGCTTCACGCGCAACGACGTCCGAGGCACGCTCGCTGCGGATCGCGAACGGAGCGGCGTCGGTCAGGAGGACTACGGGGGTCTTCCGCAAAGCAGTCATGGCGCATCAATCCGCGCTTCCCGCGGCAGAAAGCCGTGGCAAGCGTTGTCAGCAAATCTGCATGTGATGGGTGGGAGCCGGCGGGCCGGCTCCCGATTGTCAGAGCCTCGGAAGAGGCCTCAGATGTGGTAGGTCCGCAGCGGCGGAAAGCCGTTGAAGGCCACCGACGAGTAAGTCGACGTATACGCCCCGGTGCCCTCGATCAGCACCTTGTCGCCGATCTCGAGCGTCACCGGCAGCGGGTACGGCATCTTCTCGTACAGCACGTCGGCGGAATCGCAGGTTGGGCCCGCGAGCACGCACGGCGTCATTTCCGCGCCGTCATGCGGCGTGCGGATGGCGTAGCGGATCGACTCGTCCATGGTCTCGGCGAGACCGCCGAACTTGCCGATGTCGAGATACACCCAGCGCACATCGTCCTCGTCGCTCTTCTTGGAAATCAAAACGACTTCGGTCTCGATGATGCCCGCATTGCCCACCATGCCGCGGCCCGGTTCGATGATGGTCTCCGGGATCTGGTTGCCGAAGTGCTTGCGCAGCGCACGGAAGATCGACCGCCCGTACTGCACCACCGGCGGCACGTCGTTGAGGTACTTGGTCGGGAATCCGCCGCCCATATTGACCATGGACAGGTTGATGCCGCGCTCGGCACAGTCGCGGAACACCGTCGAGGCCATCGCCAGCGCCCGATCCCACGCCTTCACCTTGCGCTGCTGCGATCCGACATGGAACGAGATGCCGCAGGGCTCCAGGTCGAGGCGCTTGGCGAGGTCGAGCACCTCGACAGCCATCTCCGGATCGCAGCCGAACTTGCGCGACAGCGGCCATTCGGCGCCGGCGCAATCATAAAGGATGCGGCAGAACACCTTGGCACCGGGGGCGGCCCGGGCGATCTTCTCAACCTCCGCGGTGCAATCGACGGCAAACAGGCGAATGCCAAGCGCGAAGGCGCGCGCGATGTCACGCTCCTTCTTGATCGTATTGCCATAGGAGACGCGCTCAGGGGGAGCACCGGCGGCAAGCGCCATCTGGATTTCGGCCACCGACGCGCAATCGAAGCACGAGCCCATCGAGGCCAGCAGCGACAGCACTTCCGGCGCCGGGTTTGCCTTCACCGCATAGAACACGCGGCTGTCAGGCAGCGCCTTCGAGAAGGTCTGATAGTTGTCACGCACGACTTCGAGGTCGACGACGAGACACGGCTCGA
>DASXJV010000104.1:0-8987 GCA_036497205.1 Bradyrhizobium sp. | reverse complement strand
AGGCAGGCTGCGATGAGGCAGGCGATGAGCGAAATTTCCGGCGTGCCTGAGCCGGTCGAGAGCCGCCGCGACTTCGCGCCGGCGCAGCGCACGATCCTCGCCCTGCACAAGGCCGGTGAACTGAATGAAAGTGCGCTGCTTTGCTTTGCCAAGGCCCATAAATACGAGGAATCGGTTGCTGCGCTTGCCGTGATGTCGGGGACGAGAATTGCAACCCTCGATCACCTGATTGCGGGCGACCGCCACGATCCGATCCTGATCGTTGGCAAGATGATGGGCCTCGAATGGGCTACGGTGCGCGCTTTGATTTTACTTCGGTTAGGCGCAAACCGGGTGCCGTCTCCAGCGGATATCGAGAGCGCGCGAGTGAATTTCGCGCGCCTGATGCCTTCAACCGCGGAGCGGGTGGTGAATTTCTGGCAGACCCGGCAATCGGCCTAATGTTCTAGCTCATCCTGCGAAACCGCAGATACGCCGCGTTGCGGCCTTCGCGCTCGGCCTTACGTCCGTACCGCGTCATCGTGTAATCGGCCCATGGCAGGCGCCAGTCGGAGGCCTGCTCCGCCGTCCAGACGAAATCGGGCGAGCGTGCCAGATGCGCCAGCGTCCATGCGCAGTAATCGTCGATATCGCTGACGAAGCGAAATTCGCCGTGCGGCTTCAGCACCCGCGCCATCGCGGCGACGGTCGCGTCCTGCACGAAGCGCCGCTTCCAGTGCCGCCGTTTCGGCCAGGGATCGGGATGGATCAGATCGATCCGCGACAGCGAGCGCTTTGGCACCCATGCCAGCAATTCGGTGGCATCGCCGGCGAACAGCCGGATGTTGCCGATAGCATGGGCTTCGATCTGCGTCAGAATTTTTGCCATGCCGTTGACGTAAGGCTCGCAGCCGATGAAGCCGACATTTGGAAAGGCGTGCGCTTCCGCGATCAGATGTTCGCCGCCGCCGAAGCCGATTTCGAGTCTGAAATCATCGGCTGGCGGGTCGAACAGGTCAGCAAGATCGGGTGGACTCGGGCCGCCGATGTCGAGCGAAAGGCGCGGCAGCAGGTGTTCGATCAGATGGGCCTGGTGCGAGCGGAGTTTGTGACCCTTGCGCCGCCCGAAAAACGAACCATGCGGGTGCGCGGCAACGCCATCGCCGGACGGCGTATCGCGTTTCGCCGGATCGCGGGTTGCGACACTCATCGCAGCGTCTGATACAGCCGATGCAACAACCGCGCCCTCGGCTCGATCGACGAGATGTACATCTGCTCGTAATTGGTGTGCGCGCCCTGGCCGTCGACGCCGAGGCCGTCGAGCGTTGCCGTATGCGGTGCGGTGAAATTGCCGTCGGAACCGCCGCCGGTGGATGTATCCATCAGATCGAAGCCGATTTCGGCGGCGAGGGTCTTGGCATGTTCGTAAAGGGCGGCGCCGGCATTGCCCTTCTCGTAGGGAGGCCGGTTCAATTCGCCGACGACCTTGACGCTGACGCCTTCGGTCCGCGATTTCAAATTGTGGATTCTGGCAACCAGATCGTCAGCATCCGCGATGGTCGGAACGCGAAGATCGACTTCGGCATAGGCCTCCTCCGCAATGACGTTGGGCCTTGTGCCGCCGCTGACAACGCCGACATTGACGGTCACGCCGCGCTTCATATCGTTCATGGCTTCCAGCGTTTGAATGATATTGGCGAGCTCGCGTATCGCGCTGCGGCCATCCTCGGGCCGCGAGCCGGCATGGGCGGGGACGCCTTTGACGAAAATCTCAAAGCGCGCGACGCCCTTGCGGCCGGTGACGATTTTTCCGCCGTCGCGGGCAGGCTCCGTGACCAGCACATATTTCGCCTTGCGCCCCTCGGCCTCGATCAGCGCGCGCGATGTCGGACTGCCGATCTCTTCGTCCGAAACGTAGAGGTGGGTAACGCCAAGCGGCGAACGCTCAACCGTGGCGCAAAGCTGCCGGAACGCATGGTAAGCCAGATAGGCTCCGCCTTTCATGTCATAGATGCCCGGGCCGAAAGCGCTGTTGCCCTCTATTCTAAACGGCAGACGCTCGATGAATCCCATGGGATGCACCGTATCGAGATGGCTGAGCACGAGGATTCCCGGCTCATCCTGGCCCCATGACGAGCGCGCCAGGATATGATCGCCGCAGCCGCCGCGTCCTGTGATGCGCTCGATGGTGACGGGCAAATCGCGATAGCCCTCCGCGACCATGGTCGCCAGCTTGTTTACTTGCTCGGGCGCTTCCGTGGGCGTTTCAATTTCGACCCAGCGGCGGATGCCGTCGAGGATGGTTTTGGAGTCGAAGGGATTGGCTGTCGTCAGCATATGTTGCCTGCGATCGTCATTTCGGGATGCGCCTGTTGGCGCAAGGCCCGGAATCTGGAGATTACAAACGAGATTCCGGGTTTGCTCCAAGTCGGCCGTTGCCGACTTGGCATAGTGATATTGCGCAGCTCGGTAAACCCGGGTTCGCTCGCTTCACTCGCGCCCCGGAATGAAGACTTACTCTCAGCGCTTGTCAGGTCCTTCGCGAGCGGCAATTTGTTCGACCAAATCGACAATGCTGCGCCGGAGTTTGCCGTCGGTAATGCGCGTGAACGCGCGGGTTAGCGCCAGGCCCTCGGAGGTCGCCAGGAAATCGGAAACGTAAGCCGGCGAGGTTCCTTCGGTGAAACCTTGCGCGCTCGCGATGCCGCTAGGTCCTCCCTCGAACAAAAACGATACTGGAACCTGAAGTATTTCGGAGATCTGCTGGATACGGCTTGCTCCGACCCGGTTGGTGCCTTTCTCGTATTTCTGGACCTGCTGGAATGTGAGGCCCAATGCTTCGCCAAGCTTTTCCTGGCTCATGCCCAGCATGATGCGGCGCATGCGCACACGACTGCCGACATATTTGTCAACAGGGTTGGGCGCTTTGGTCGACATTTCCAAAACTCCTTGGGATTACGCCTGCAGAATGAGGCAAGAAGAATTACGCTCCAGGCGCCAATTCCGTCTAATCTTCCTCGGAGGGGTCGGGAGGAATGCAGACAATCTGCGCAATGAACTGACTGGGTCTGTTTTTGACCAGTGCGCCAGAATGCGAATGGGACCGTCGGTCTGTCAACAGGTGGATTTCCGCCTGTCGAAATTTCTGCCGACAGCCGAGAACAAACATGAATACGCAGGTGTCATGGAACCTTACTTCGCATCGCGCCGCCGGATCACGAAAATTAAGGCGACGGCGACGATGATCGCGGCGGGAATGTCGCCGTTGCGCGCGTAAATCGTCGGCGCAATTGCGGAGGGCAGGCTGGAATCCAGCACGCCTTCGACGCCGAGACCGAGCCGCGCGATAACCCGCCCCAACGGATCGATCACGGCGGAAATGCCTGTGTTTGCCGCACGAACCACCGGCAGTCCTTGCTCGATCGCGCGTAGGCGCGTCTGCTGAAAATGCTGGTAGGGGCCGCTTGAGATCCCAAACCAGCCGTCATTGGTCAGGTTGACGATCCAACCCGGCCGATCGTCGCGCGCTACAACGTCGCCGGGAAAGATCGCTTCATAGCAGATCAAGGGTAGCAGACGCGGCGCATTCGGGATCTTCATCGGGCGACGTCGTGTGCCCGGAATAAATCCGCCCTGAACCTTGGTGAGTTGGACGAAACCGAGCTTTTCCATCCAGTTTTGGAATGGCAGATATTCGCCGAACGGCACCAGATGCAGCTTGTCGTAGACCGAAAGTACGCTGCCGTCGTGGTCGATGGCGTAGATCGAATTGTAGGCGCGCGTGATCTTTGTGCCGGGCGGCAAATCGGGCGCGCGCACTGCACCGGTGAGCAGGATGGTGCCCTCAGGCAACAGGTCGGCAATCTGCGCCATCGCATCGGCTTCGCGCGTCAGGAAAAACGGGAACGCCGATTCCGGCCAGATCAGGATGCTGGCGTCACGCACGCCAGTGGATTGCGGCCCGGACGCGCGGTCGGAAAGCGTCAGATATTTTTGCATCACCTCCGCCTTGGCGGAGTAGTTGAACCTGACGTCCTGCTGCAGATTGGGCTGCATGATCCGCAGCTTGACGTTTGCAGCCGTCATGGTCGGCTGCAGGCCTAAGCGGACGCCGCCGAAAATGCCCATTGCAGCGAGCACCAGCAGCGCCATCACTGGCGCGATCCACGGCTTCCGTCCGCGTGAACTTCCATCGATCAACGCTGCCGGGCTTGCGAAGATCGCGACGCTAAGAAATGTCAGGCCCCAAAGGCCGATCAGGGACGCCGTCTGCGCCAGCGCCAGCGGTTCGGTCAGCGCGTAGCCGAACGCATTCCATGGAAAGCCCGTGAGCACATGACCGCGCAGCCATTCGCTTAACGTAAGACTTGCGGCAAGCGCGATCACCCGCGAAGCGTCTCTGGTCCAGATCACGCGCGCCAGCGCAAAGCCGAAGGCGGTGAACAGCGCCAGATATGCCGGCAGGCCCAGCACGGCGAACGGCATCAGCCAGGCGAATGTGGGTGCATCGACCAGAAAGGCGTAGCCGATCCAGTACAGTCCCGGCACGAAATAACCGAGCCCGAACCACCAACCGGCCATCGCAGCCGCCGGCACGCCGCGCAGGCGCCCGGCGCCCGCGCCGTCGATCAGCCAGACCATCACCGGAAACGTCAGGAACAGCACCGGCCATGCATTGAACGGCGCCATCGCGAGCGCCGACAGCGCCCCCGCGACGAGCGCAATGGCGGCGCGCTTCCATCCCCATGCCAGGATGATAGCAAGACCGGCCGCGCGGAGTTTGTCCGTCGGTTTCACTGCGAGCCGGCTCCGTCGCCGGGCGGCGGGCGCGCATTGTCATTGGCCTGTGGTTGACCTGCCTCCGGCGGCGCTTCGCGGCGGCGGCTCTCGCGTTGCGCGCGCACCGCGGCGCGTTCCTTGCGCGTGGCGATGCGCAGGCGCTTGACGCGCCTCGGATCCGCATCGAGCACTTCGATCTCGAAATTGCCGGGGCCCGAAATGACTTCGCCGCGCACCGGCAGGCGACCGACATGGGTGACGAGATAGCCGCCGAGCGTCTCGACTTCTTCTCCGGCTTCGCCGGTGACGAAATCCTCACCGATGACGGAGCGGACGTCGTCGAGGCTGGCGCGTGCGTCGGCGATGAAGGAATTATCCGCCTGCCGCACGATCGCCGGCGGCTCGTCGCTGTCGTGCTCGTCATCGATCTCGCCGACGATCTGTTCGACGATGTCCTCGATCGACACCAGGCCGTCGGTTCCGCCATATTCGTCCACTACCAGCGCCAGATGAATGCGCGAGGCCTGCATCTGCGCCAATAGGTCGATCGCCCGCATCGACGGCGGCACAAAAAGCAGCTTTCGGATGATGTTGGCGTCCGCGAGCGGCAGTGCGAGATCGACGGCGCGCAGATCGAGGCCGGCAGGGAAAGGTTTCTTGCGTCTGGCCTTGCCTGTATCGGGCACGCGCGCGCGTGCAGTCATGAACGCCAGCAGATCGCGGATGTGTACGATGCCCTCGGGATCGTCGAGGGTTTCGTTGTAGACCACCAGACGCGAATGCGCCGCGCTTTCGAACAGGCTCATCAATTCGCCAAGCGGAATGTCGCGCTTGACCGCGATGATGTCGGCGCGATGGATCATCACATCGGCGATGCGCCGTTCATGCAGGCTGAGGATATTGCGCAGCATGGTGCGCTCGATCGCCGAAAAGCCCACTTCGTCCGGCGTGCTTGCGTCGAGCACCACTTGCAAATCGTCACGGACCGATCCCGGCTTCCATCCGAACAGCGTGCGGATCGCACGGGTCAGCCAGTTCTCGGCGGCGGGCCGCATCACTTCGCCTGGCGGCACCACCGCCGGCAGGTTGCGCGTGTTGCGAGGATTGTCGTGGGTCGGTTCGGAGTCCGCCATCTCAGTCTGTCCGCTCCCGATCCGCATTGGAATCCCGATCCGCATACGGATCGGGAATGCCGAGTTGCGCCAGAATCTCCTGCTCGAGAGCTTCCATGGCTTCGGCGTCGTCGGCTTTTTCGTGATCGTAACCGATCAAATGCAGGAAACCATGGACCGCCAGATGGCTGAGATGATGATCGAACGGCTTTTGTTCGTCATCGGCTTCCTTTCGCGTCGTTTCATAGGCGATGGCGATGTCGCCGAGCATGCGCGGCGCGTCGTCAGGGCCGCTCGGGCCGGTCGGCGGCAAGGCCGGGAACGACAGCACATTGGTAGGCTTGTCGATGCCACGCCAGTTGCTGTTCAGCGTGCGAATTCCGGCGTCGTCGGTCAGCATCACCGCGAGCTCGGCTTCGCCAGGGCCCGCATTGACGATCTCGGCCGCGGTCGCGATGGCGCGATGGATGGCGGCTTCGGCGTCGGGCTCGGTCTGCCAGCATTCGGCGACAACGAGAACCTCGGTTATGGGAAGGGCAAATTGCGCCATCGCTCCGGAATTTCTGGTGCGGCCGGAAATCGCCTCCGGCACGCTCTCGGCGAAAGGTTTTGGCATCAGGACTTGCTGGTTGCCGGCCGCTGCGGCAATCCTTCATACGCGGCGACGATCCGTGCCACCAGTTCATGGCGGATCACGTCTTCGGCCGTGAATTTCACTTGGGCGATGCCCTCGACGCCATCGAGCAGCTTTGCGGCTTCCGCGAGCCCCGAAGTCTGGCCGTTCGGCAGATCGACCTGAGAGGGATCGCCGGTGATGATCATACGGCTGTTTTCGCCAAGCCGCGTCAGGAACATCTTCATTTGCATCGAGGTGGTGTTCTGCGCTTCGTCCAGGATGATGACGGCGTTAGTCAGGGTGCGGCCGCGCATAAAGGCGAGCGGCGCGATCTCGATTTCGCCGGCCTGCAGCGCGCGCTCGACAATCCGCGAATCCATCAGGTCGTACAGCGCATCGTAAATCGGCCGCAGATAGGGATCGACTTTCTCGCGCAAATCGCCGGGCAAAAAGCCCAGCCGCTCGCCGGCCTCGACCGCGGGCCGCGACAGGATAATGCGATCGACTTCTTTGCGTTCGAACAATTGCGCGGCATGCGCCACCGCGAGCCAGGTCTTGCCGGTGCCCGCCGGGCCGATGCCGAACACCAGCTCGTGGCGCTTGAGCGCGCGGATATAGGAATCCTGCGCGGCCGTTCGCGCCCGCACCGGACGCTTGCGCAAATTGATGGTCTCGAACGCCGATTTGACGGTCTTGGCGTCGAATTCGAACAGCGAGCCTTGCGCGATCACGGCGCGGATCGCGCCTTCGACATCGCCCTGCGCCAGATCGTGACCCTGGGTCGCCTGAGCATACAGCGTCTCCAGCACGCGCCGCGCGGCGTCGCAGCCGTCGCGCGATCCGGCGATGGTGATGTGATTGCCGCGCGAATCGACCACAACGCCGAGCCGGCGTTCGACCAGCGCCAGGTTTTGTCCGTAGGGTCCGACCAGCGCCGAGGCCGCGCGATTGTCGTCGAAGTCGATGACGACCTGCGTTTCGGACGGGATTTGCATGTCGCGGTCAAGTTTGCGGCTGGGAGCGAGCGAAGGCGAATCCGATGCGCTTTTTGGCAAGGGTTCAGGCTCCCGTTGTCATTTGAGAAGGTGTCATTTGAGGAAAAGCAGGTTGCGCGGTCAGCGCATGAGGGGACGGCCCGAGTTGGCCGAGCAGGCTGTAGCGCTCGAGGCTTTCGATCGTCACCGGCAATACGTGTCCGATGATTTGCGCCGACGCCATCACATGAGCCGGCTGCAGGTAGGCGGTGCGGCCGACGATCTGGCCGGGATTGCGGGCTGCGCGTTCGAACAACACATCGACCGTGTTGCCAATCGTCGCCACATTGAAGGCCGATTGCTGGCTGTCGATCAATTCCTGTAGCCGCACCAATCGCTCGTCCATATCAACCGCTGAAACCGTCTCCCGCATCTCCGCCGCCGGCGTTCCGGGCCGCGACGAATACTTGAACGAATACGCGCCAGCGTATCCGATTTGTGTGACCAGTGCGAGGGTAGCCAAGAAATCTTCCTCGGTCTCGCCAGGGAAGCCGACGATAAAATCCGATGAAAATGCAATATCTTGCCGTACGGCGCGAAACCGGTCGATAACTCGCCGGTAATCTTCTGTGGTATGTTTGCGGTTCATCGCCGCGAGAATTCGGTCGGAACCGGATTGTACGGGAAGGTGCACGAACGGCATCAGCGCGGCCAAATCGCGATGCGCCGCGATCAGCGTGTCGTCGACGTCGCGGGGATGGCTGGTCGAGTAGCGCAAGCGAACGATGCCGGGAATTTCCGCCAGGCGATGCAGCAGGGTACCGAGCGACCATGTCCGTCCGTCGGGGCCTTCGCCGTGATAGGCATTGACGTTCTGCCCGATCAAGGTGATTTCGCGCACGCCATTGTCGGCGAGCCTGAGCACGTCGTCGACGATCTTTGCGACGGGGCGCGACACTTCGGAGCCGCGTGTATAGGGCACCACGCAGAAGGTGCAGAATTTATCGCAGCCTTCCTGCACCGTGACGAAGGATGAAATGCCGCGCGCCCGGATCGCGTCCGGCTTCGGCGGGGCCAGGAATCCGAACTTGTCCTCGACCGGAAATTCGGTCTCCAGCGCGCGGCCATGGCTCTTCGCGCGCGCAAGCAGTTGTGGCAGATGGTGATAGCTTTGCGGGCCGACTACGACATCCACCACTGGCGCGCGCCGGATAATCTCATTGCCTTCGGCCTGCGCGACACAGCCGGCCACAGCGATGCTCATGTGGCGGCCATTACGCGCGGCTTCGTCCTTGACGCCGCGCAGCCGCCCGAGCTCCGAGTACACCTTCTCGGAGGCCTTTTCTCGGATGTGACATGTATTGAGGATCACCAGATCCGCGTCGTCCACGCTTGCGGTTTCGACAAAGCCTTCCGCTGCCAGCGTGTCCACCATGCGTTGCGCATCGTAGACGTTCATCTGACAGCCATATGACTTGATATGCAGCTTGCGCGGTGGGTTCATGGAACCTGGATGCTGTGCTGAAA
>DASXJV010000103.1:0-6325 GCA_036497205.1 Bradyrhizobium sp. | reverse complement strand
GAGGGCGGCATTGTCCAGACCATTGCGTGAAATGTCAGATGTCGGCTTACCAGCCTTCCAGCACAATCTTGCCGCGTGACTTGCCGGATTCCAGCAGCGCATGCGCCCGTTTGAGATTGGCGGCATTGATCGTCCCAAATGTCTGATCGAGCGTTGTCCGCAGCACGCCCTTGTCGATGAGATCGGCCACGTCGTTCAGCAGGTAGTGCTGGCCGATCATGTCCGGTGTCTGGAACGAACTGCGGGTGAACATCGATTCCCAGTGAATTGAGACCGCCTTGCCTTTGAAAACGCTGACGTTGAATTCCGGCGGGTCATCGATCAATCCGTATTTTCCCTGAGGTGCAATGATATCCACCAGCGCCTTGTAGTGCTGATCCGTGTTGGTAAGGCTTGCGATCAGCGCCACCGGCGGAAATTTGAGCTTTTCGATCTGCTCCTTCATCGGCTTGGCGTGATCGACGACGGCATGGGCACCGAGATCGAGACACCACTTCTGTGATTCCGGCCGGGAGGCCGTCGCCACGACTGTCAAACCCGTGAGGCGGCGTGCGAGTTGGATCAGGATCGAGCCGACGCCGCCGGCGCCGCCGACGATCAAAAGCGTGCGCGGATCGACGCTTTTGCCAGGCACTGTGCCGAGGCGATCGAACAGCAATTCCCACGCGGTGATCGAGGTCAGCGGCAACGCCGCAGCCTGGGCAAAAGATAACGTCTTCGGCTTGCGGCCGACAATACGCTCATCGACCAGATGAAATTCCGCATTGGTGCCTTGGCGCTGGATCGAGCCGGCATAGAAAACCTCGTCGCCAGCCTTGAACAGGGTGACATCAGGGCCGACGGCATCCACAACGCCGGCGGCGTCGTAGCCCAGTATCTTGGTTTCGCGCTCGGGCGGCGCGGTGCGTTTACGGACCTTGTAATCGACCGGATTGGTTGAAATCGCCTTCACGGCGACGCGGATGTCGCGACCCCGCGGTTCCGGTTTTGCGGTCTCGAAATCGATCAAGGCATCTGCGGCATCGATGGGAAGGGACTTCTTGTATCCGACGGCCTTCATTTGGCTGTTCTCCTTAATCCGACCGCAAATCGCGAGTCTTCCGGCACTACGTGCGGTTTCATCAGCGGAATTGCAAGTATTGAGCGGAAGGCCCCTTTTTCGCTCGGCGCGAATACCGAGCCGAATCGACCCATAACCGGCGGCGCTGAGGGTTCCAATCACTTCTATTCGCAAGCCGGGAAGCCTATATTCGCACCCTCAATCCTCGGGAATCCTTTCATGATCGTTGTTCGCATTTTCACCGCATTGTTCGCGCTTTGGGCTGCGACGGCCCCGGCGGCGGCCCAGGATCGCCGCGTTCCGGCGTCGCCTGCGGATATCAGGCTCTCCTACGCGCCGATCGTGCAGCGCGTGCAGCCGGCGGTGGTCAACGTCTACGCCGCCAAGGTGGTGCAAAATCGCAATCCGCTGCTCGATGATCCGATCTTCCGCCGCTTCTTCGGCGTGCCCGGCCAGCAGCCGGAACAGATGCAGCGTTCACTGGGTTCGGGCGTGATGGTGGATCCGTCCGGTCTGGTCGTGACCAACAACCATGTCATCGAAGGTGCCGATCAGGTCAAGGTATCGCTCTCGGACAAGCGCGAGTTCGAGGCCGAGATCGTTCTCAAGGACAGCCGCACCGATCTCGCCGTACTGCGCCTGAAAGATTCCAAGGAGAAGTTTCCAACGCTCGATTTTGCGAACTCCGATGAATTGCTCGTGGGCGACGTCGTGCTTGCGATCGGTAATCCCTTTGGCGTCGGACAGACCGTTACCCACGGAATCATTTCGGCGCTGGCGCGCACGCAAGTAGGCATCACCGACTACCAATTCTTCATTCAGACCGATGCTGCGATCAACCCCGGCAATTCAGGCGGCGCACTGGTCGACATGACCGGCAGGCTGGCGGGCGTCAATACCGCGATCTTCTCGCGCTCCGGCGGATCGCAGGGCATCGGCTTTGCCATTCCTGCCAACATGGTGCGCGTCGTTGTTGCCTCCGCCAAGAGCGGCGGCAAGGCTGTGAAACGGCCATGGCTCGGCGCGCGATTGCAGGCGGTGACGCCGGAGATCGCGGAGACATTGGGGCTTCGTCTTCCGAGCGGTGCGCTGGTCGCCAATGTTGTTCCGAACAGTCCGGCGGCGCGAGCAGGGCTGAAATCGTCAGACCTGATCGTCGCGATCGACGGGCAGGCGGTCGACGATCCCAATGCGTTCGACTACCGCTTCGCAACGCGTCCGCTCGGCGGTGCATCGCAGATCGATGTGCAGCGCGCCGGCAAAACAATGAAACTGGCCGTATCTCTTGAAACCGCGCCCGATACCGGCCGCAATGAAATCGTCTTGACGTCGCGCTCGCCATTCCAGGGCGCGAAAGTTGCGAACATCTCGCCCGCGGTCGCCGATGAATTGCATCTGGATGCGGACACCGAAGGTGTCGTGGTGACGGATCTGGGTGATGACACAACCGCCGCCAGCGTCGGATTCCAGAAGGGCGATATAATCCTCGCCGTGAACAACCAGAAAATCGCCAAGACCAGCGATCTCGAGAAGGCAACGCGCGAGAGCGCCCGGCTCTGGCGCATCACCGTGGTGCGCGGCGGCCAGCAGATCCAGGTTACGCTCGGCGGATGAGTCCGAAGCGACCACGCGAAGGTACAAACCTGTTCGCCGCCGCGGGGATGGAGCAGGACGCGCCGCATCCGCTTCCCGACAAATTGCGCCCGCGCACGTTATCGGATGTCGTTGGACAGGATCATATCCTTGGGCCGGACGGCGCGTTGACGCGCATGCTGGCGACGCGCACGCTAGGCTCGCTGATCTTCTGGGGACCGCCGGGAACCGGCAAGACCACAGTTGCGCGGCTCTTGGCGGATGCGACCGAACTGCATTTTGAACAGCTCTCGGCGGTGTTTTCCGGCGTCGCGGATTTGAAGAAGGCGTTCGATGCGGCCCGGGCGCGGCGTGAGATGGGCAAGGGAACGCTATTGTTCGTCGACGAGGTGCATCGGTTCAACCGCGCGCAGCAGGATTCATTTCTGCCTGTGATGGAAGACGGCACCGTGGTGCTGGTTGGTGCGACCACCGAAAATCCCTCGTTCGAACTCAACGCCGCGTTGCTGTCGCGGGCGCGCGTTCTGGTGTTTCACTCGCTCGACCCGGCGGCGATCGAAAAGCTGTTCGGCCATGCCGAAAAGATCGAGGGCAAAAAGCTGCCGCTCGATGATGAAGCCCGCGCCGTGCTGGTGCGCATGGCCGACGGCGATGGGCGCGCCGCGCTGACGCTCGCGGAGGAAGTCTGGCGCGCAGCGCGTGAGGGCGAAACATTCAATGCGGAGCATTTGCAGGACATTCTGCAGCGCCGCGCGCCGATCTATGATAAATCCGCCGACGGCCATTACAATCTGATCTCGGCACTGCATAAATCGGTGCGCGGCTCCGATCCGGACGCTGCGTTGTATTATCTCGCGCGTATGATGGACGCTGGCGAAGACCCGTTGTTTCTGGCGCGACGCGTAGTGCGCATGGCGGTCGAGGACATCGGTCTCGCCGATCCGCAGGCGCTGGTGATCTGCAACGCCGCCAAGGACGCCTATGACTTCCTCGGCCATCCCGAAGGCGAACTCGCGATTGCGCAGGCGGTCATCTATCTCGCCACCGCGCCGAAATCGAACGCCGCTTACAAGGCGTTTGGCGCGGCGATGCGCGCGGCAAAGGAGGGCGGTTCGCTGCTGCCGCCAAAGCATATCTTGAATTCGCCGACCAAATTGATGAAGTCGGAAGGCTATGGCAGCGGCTACGAATACGATCACGACACGGCGGACGCGTTCTCCGGCCAAGACTATTTTCCGGAAGCGCTCGGACGCCAGACGTTTTATGATCCGCCCGACCGCGGATTCGAGCGCGAAATCCGCAAGCGGCTGGAATACTGGGCCAAGCTGCGTAGAGAACGGGGCTGACTAGTCGAGCAGCCGCTATTTACCCGTCTTGACGAAATCAAGAATTTCGTCGGTCAGGCGGGTGTCCGCGGTATTGATCGAACACACCTCCGATGCATGACTGTGCTGCGGCAACATGAATGCATGCGCGCATCCGCGCGCGCCTTTGCAGACCGCCTCTTTCAGGAGGTCGAATTGTTGTACGAACCGCGGCGGGTCCAGTTCGGTCGCAACCATCATCAGCGGTGTCTTCGTCGCTCGCAAACCCTGCAGCGAGGATTGTTCGGCATAGCGCGCGGGATCGGCGCCGAAATAAGCACGCTCGGGGTCGGCGAGCGGTGTCGCCGTGAGGTCGTAAATGCCCGACAGGAGAATCGCGCCGGCAAGCCCGCCGCCTTTCACCTTGTGAAACTGGGGGTGCGATACATAACTTGCGACGTGAACCGCGCCGGCGGAGTGTCCCATCAGATGGATACGCGCGGGATCGCCGCCACGCTCGCTGATCTTGTTGGCGACCCACTGAACCGCCGCAGCCAAATCTTCCGCCCCCGCCGGCCAAACCGCCTGCGGTGCGAGGCGATAGGTGACGTTGACGCCGACGAAGCCGTTCTTCACCGCCCACAGCATGATGTTGTCATGGAACGGGCTCCCCGGTGCGTGTTTGTTGCCCGCCACAAAGCCGCCGCCGTGGACGAAAATCAGCACCGGGCGTGGCGATGACGCAGCCTCCGCCATGAAGACATCGAGCAGATTGCGGTCGGCATCGCCGTATTTGACATCGCGCTCGATCTTGACGCTCGGGTATGGCTCTTTTGCTTGCAACGGCGCATAGAGCGCGGCGGTCTGCAGCGGGTCGATGACGCGGCCGAGTTCCAGCAGCCTCCAGGCGATCTCCTCCGGCATCGGGCTTCCCTCGGCCCGCGCCGCCGTCCCGGCTACGATCAGCGTTGCAACCACGGCCAAAGCCGATTTCAGTGACGCCATCCGGGAGCTCCCCCTGGTTTCTTGGCCGATTTACGGAGGATGACCGATCCCGTGCAGGATTTGTACTGGTTTCGCCGTGACGATCCCATGCTTTTGCGCTACCCAACGGTGAAAGTTTGGAGCCGCAGCAACCATGAGCCGTCGCGTCAAGAGACCATTGGCGAAGTCCCGCCCTTCGGGCGATCGCCCGAAGGGCGCGCGTCCGTACCGGGGCTCGCAAGCTGAGCGGCCACAGACGCATCGTCCCGGCGGCAAGCCGCCTGCGCGCTTTTCTGCGCCCCGCACCGCAAAGCCGCCGGCTTCCATTGCCGAGCCCCCGAAGCTTGCCGCCGAGCCGCCGCCGCTGCCCATAAAGGTTCAGACCGTCGTCGTGACCGCGGACGAGAACAACATGCGCGTCGACCGCTTTTTGGAGGCGCGCTTTCCCGGCCTGTCATTCTCCCACATCCAACGGATCGTCCGCAAAGGCGAGCTGCGCGTGAATGGCAAGCGCGCCGACAGCAAGGACCGGCTGGAAGAGGGGCAAAGCGTTCGTATTCCTCCGCTCAAGATCGATGCGCCTAAAGTTGCAGGTCACCTCTCGGAAGCGGAGACGAAGACGCTTCAGGCCCTCAAGGACATGATCCTGTATGAGGATGCGGATGTCATGGTGCTCAACAAGCCCGCCGGGTTAGCGGTGCAGGGCGGTTCCGGCACCACGCGGCATATCGATCTGATGCTGGAAGTGATGCGGGATGCGAAGGGCCAAAAACCTCGGCTGGTTCACAGGCTCGACAAGGAGACGGCGGGCTGCCTGCTGGTCGCGAAGACGCGTTTTGCCGCGACTGCGCTGACCGGATCGTTCCGCCATCGTTCGGCGCGCAAGATCTACTGGGCGCTGGTTGCGGGCGTGCCGAAGCCGAAGCAGGGCCGCATTTCGACTTATCTCGCCAAAGAGGAGGGTGAGGAGGACACCATCATGCGGGTCGCCGCTCATGGCGACGAGGGCGCCAGCCATGCCGTGACCTATTATGCCGTGGTGGAGACGTCGGCGCAGAAGCTCGCATGGGTATCGTTGAAGCCGGTTACCGGGCGAACCCATCAACTGCGCGCGCACATGGCGCATATCGATCACGCTATCGTAGGCGATCCGAAATATTTCAACAAGGAAAACTGGCAGCTACCGGGTGGCCTGCAGAAACGGCTGCATCTCCTGGCACGCCGGATCGTTATACCGCATCCTCGCGGCGGATTTATCGACGCGACCGCGCCGCTGCCGCCGCATATGTTGCAGTCGTGGAACCTGTTGGGTCTCGAGGCCGACAGGTTCGATCCGATCGAGAACGCGCCTGAAGAATAATTTATTTAATTGCAGTTTGCCGGG
>DASXJV010000102.1:0-5118 GCA_036497205.1 Bradyrhizobium sp. | reverse complement strand
CGGCGCCGGTGTTCTCGCAATGCCCTATCTGTCCCGTGCCGCCGACCGGCCGATGGTGACCCATGGCGTGCAATCGGGCGACGTTGGCGTCGATGGCGGCGTCGTATGGGCGCGCGCCGATCGTCCCGCGCAGATGATGGTTGAGGTCGCCACCACCGAGTCCTTCAACAATGCAAGACTGCTGCCGCCGATCGCAGCGCTTCCCGAGAGCGACTTCACCGCGAAGATGCTGGTGGAAAATCTTCCCGGCGGGCAGGACATCTTTTATCGGGTCCGGTTCCGCGACCTCTCGCATCCCGACGTCTCCAGCGAGCCAATGGTCGGCCGCTTCCGTACCGCCCCGGCCGACCGGCGCGATGTCAGCTTCGTCTGGGGCGGCGATGTCGCGGGCCAGGGCTGGGGCATCAATCCCGACGATGGCGGCATGGTCACCTTCGCCACCATGGCCAAGCACCGGCCGGATTTCCTGCTGCATTCCGGCGACACCATCTATGCCGACGGCATCATTTCGTCCGAGGTGAAACTGCCAGACGGCAAGCTCTGGAAGAACGTCACGATCCCGGAGAAAGCAAAAGTCGCCGAGACGCTCGACGAATTCCGGGCGGCGCATAAGTACAATTTCCTCGACGAGAATGTGCGCGCCTTCAACGCCGAGGTGCCGATCTTCGTGCAGTGGGACGACCACGAAGTCACCAACAACTGGTCGGCGTCGAAACAACTCCCCGCCGCTTACAAAGAGCGCGACATCAATTTGCTCGCTGCGCGCGCGGCCCGCGCATTCCACGAGATGTATCCGATGCGCGAAAGCATCGTCGAGCCGGGCCGGGTCTATCGCACCCTCAGCTATGGCCCCCATCTCGATGTCTTCATGCTGGATGAGCGCAGCTATCGCGGCCCCAACGGTCCGAACCTGCAGACCGCTTACGGTCCCGACAGCTACTTCCTCGGGCCCGATCAGCTGTTATGGCTGAAGCGCGCATTGCTGAATTCGCGCGCCACCTGGAAGGTGATCGCGTCCGACATGCCGCTCAGCCTCATCGTCTATGACGACGCTGCGAACAGAAATGGTTCGGAAGCGTTTGCGCAAGGCGACGGCCCGCCACGCGGCCGCGAACTCGAGATCGCCGACGTGCTGCGCTTTATCAAGACCGCCGGGATTGCCAACACCGTGTGGCTGACGGCGGATGTGCATTACGCCGCCGCGCATTACTACAATCCCGACAAGGCGCAATTTCAGGATTTCGAGCCGTTCTGGGAATTCGTCTCGGGGCCGTTGCATGCAGGCACTTTTGGGCCGAATGAACTCGACAACACCTTCGGCCCCGAAGTGAAGTTCATCAAGGCACCGGGTTTGGACAAGCAGAACCTGGCTCCGTCAGCCGGAATGCAGTTTTTCGGTCACGTCAAGATCGACGGCGCGACCGGACAGATGACAGTGACCTTGCGGGATCGCGCCGATGTGGCGCTGTGGTCGACAACGCTCGATCCCAATCCGGGGTAGCAAGCGCACGGGATTTCACGAGAGCCCAGGAATCCGGAACGGGCGAACGGCACCGGTCAGCGCCTGGCGAGGGTGTCTGACCGGCTTCTCAGCATCGCTTTCAGCGCGTCGGCCGAACAGGGTTTGGGCAGCCTCGGCTGGTGCGTGAAAGCGACCGGAAGCCCGACATCGGCGCTGTATCCTGTGACGAAGACGAACGGAATTTTCATCGCATCCAGCCGTTCGGCGATCGCGAAGCTCCTTTCATGAACCAGCCCGACATCGAGAAGCGCAAAATCCGGCGCGCGATCGGCGATCATTTCGAGCGCCTTGGCCACGCTTGCCGCGGTCCGGACCGTCTTCACCCCGAAACCAAGAATCGTGTCCTCGAAGTCGAGCGCGATGATCGGGTCATCCTCGACAATCAGCACATCATCGGGCAAGGCGGCGGGCACTTGGTCGGGAGGGGCGGGTTTCATGGATCTCGCTGACAAGAAGTCCCAAAGTCGAAATCCGAGTCGAACTCGGACCGGGCCTGCCGCTGATGCTGTTCCAGCCCCATCGACCGGTTCCCACTTGGAAACCATCACATAGTCGCTCCATATGTCTGTGCACTTGTGCACACAACAATCTGATATGATCGGTTATTGTCGTGACTGCGAGGCAAGGGGCACTTCGGGATGACAGCGCGAGGCGAAAACGCTCCGGGCGGCATCGAGAGGCCATTCAACAATCTGTTGCGGCGGCTCAGCGCCGGCGATTTTGCGCTGATCGCGCCGCATCTCGTGCATGAAGAATCCAGGGCCCGCGATCTGCTCTATAATCCCGGCGACGATGTCGAGATCGTCCACTTTCCGTGCGGACCGAGTCTTGCCTCCTATCTGGTTCCCAACGAGGACGGCCGCGACGTCGAAACCATTCTCGTCGGCCGCGAGGGCGCCGTCGGCGGCATTGTCAGCCAGGGATATCTGCCGGCCTATACGCGCATCATGGTCAAATTCGGCGGCCCGTTCGTGCGCCTGCCTGTCGGAAAGCTGGATGCAGCGAAGACAAGGTCGGCCACTCTGCGCAACGTGTTCGCGCGCTATGCCGACTGCATGTTGGCCCAGATGTTCCAGTCGACGGCCTGTAATGCGATTCACTCGATCGAACAGCGCACCGCCAAATGGATCCTCTCGGCGATGGAACGCACCAATGGCGACAAGGTCGTGCCGCTTACACATGAGCAGCTTGCGACCCTGCTGGGGGTCGGCCGCAGCTACACCAGCCGCGTGATACAGACGTTCAAGGCGGAAGGCGTTCTGGAGACCCGCCGTGGCTCGATCGTGATATGCAACCGCGAGGCCCTGCGCATCCGGGCCTGCCTGTGCAACGAATCCGTCAAAAACCACTTCGAGGAAGTGCTGCGCGGGGTATATCCCGCCGAAGAGGCCCACAGCCGCTGAGGTCAGCCTAGCGGGAGGCGAAAATCAGCTAACCAAATCACAAATAACACATTGTTTTCCGGCGATTTCTGACTATATTGCGCCGCAATGAGTAAGGTGTGCCCGGTCCTTTTGGCCGGGCTTCCTTTTTGGGCGCCACGCGCTCTTTAGAATTTCAGGTTTTTGAGCGTGATCCGGAAAAGTGGGTCCCGGTTTTCCGGCGAGATCGTGCTCCAGCCATTGTCCGAACCAGAAGAACAGCAATGAAACTTCGCAACGTCGCCATCATCGCCCACGTCGATCACGGCAAGACCACGCTGGTCGATCGCCTGCTGCAGCAATCCGGCACCTATCGCGACAACCAACGCGTGGTCGAGCGTGCGATGGATTCTAACGATCTGGAGCGCGAGCGCGGCATCACCATTCTCGCCAAGGCGGCGTCGGTGCAGTGGAAGGATACCCGCATCAACATCGTCGATACGCCGGGCCACGCCGACTTCGGCGGCGAGGTCGAGCGCATCCTGAACATGGTGGACGGCGCGCTGGTGCTGGTGGACGCCGCCGAAGGGCCGCTGCCGCAAACCAAGTTCGTTGTGTCCAAGGCGCTGAAGGTCGGGCTGAAGCCGATCGTCGTCATTAACAAGGTCGACCGTCCCGACGCACGGCCGACCGAAGTCATCAACGAGGTGTTCGATCTGTTCGCGGCGCTCGACGCCAGCGAGGAGCAGCTCGATTTTCCGATTCTTTATGGTTCGGCCAAGCAGGGCTGGATGGCGGAAAGTCCGGACGGTTCGCACGATGCTGGCATGCAGCCGCTGTTCGACCTGATCCTGCGCCACGTCGCACCGCCGACCGTCGAAGACGGCCCGTTCCGCATGATCGGCACCATTCTGGAAGCCAATCCCTATCTCGGCCGCATCATCACCGGCCGCATCACCTCCGGCACCATCAAGCCCAACCAGGCCGTCAAGGTGCTAGGCGGCAACGGCAAGCTGATCGAGAACGGACGGATCACAAAAATCATCGCATTTCGCGGCATCGAGCGCACGCCGCTCGATGAAGCCGAAGCCGGCGACATCGTTGCCATTGCCGGCCTGACCAAGGGCACCGTCGCCGATACGTTCTGCGACCCTTCCGTCGATACGCCGCTGAAGGCGCAGCCGATCGATCCGCCGACGGTGTCGATGTCGTTCATCGTCAACAACTCACCGCTCGCCGGCACCGAAGGCGACAAGGTGACCAGCCGCATGATCCGCGACCGTCTGATGCGTGAGGCCGAGGGCAATGTCGCGCTGCGCGTGATCGAGGCGGCCGAAATGGATTCCATGGAAGTGTCGGGCCGCGGCGAATTGCAGCTCGCGATCCTGATCGAGACCATGCGCCGCGAAGGCTTCGAACTTTCGGTGTCGCGTCCCCGCGTCGTGCTGAAGAAGGACGAAGTCACCGGCGAATGGCAGGAGCCGATCGAAGAGGTCGTGATCGACGTCGACGAGGAACATTCCGGCGTCGTGGTGCAGAAGATGAGCGAACGCAAGGCCGAGATGATCGAGATGCGTCCCTCCGGCGGCCACCGGCTGCGTCTGGTGTTTTACGCACCGACCCGCGGCCTGATCGGCTATCAGGGCGAATTGCTGACCGATACCCGCGGCACCGCTATCATGAACCGCCTGTTCCACGGCTATGCGTCCTACAAGGGCGACATCCAGGGCCGCCGCAACGGCGTGTTGATCTCCAACGATCAGGGCGAGGCCGTGGCCTATGCAATGTTCAAGCTGGAGGACCGCGGCCCGATGATGATCGAGCCCGGCTGGAAGGTCTACAAGGGCATGATCGTTGGCGAGCATACCCGCGACAACGACCTCGAGATCAACATCCTCAAGGGCAAGCAGCTCACCAACATCCGTACCACCTCGAAGGACGAAGCGGTGCGCCTGACGCCGCCGATCAGGATGACGCTGGAAAAGGCGCTGGCCTATATCGAGGACGACGAGCTGGTCGAGGTGACCCCGAAATCGATCCGGCTGCGCAAGAAGTTCCTCGACGCCAACGACCGCAAGCGCGCGGAAAAGGCCAAGGAAGCTGTGGCCTGAGGGAAGTGGGCGAATAGCGAATAGGGAGTAGCGAATAGATGAAGGCATCTTATTTATTCGCTATTCGCCACCCGCTATTCGCACGCTAATCAATGTCCCTCCCCTCCGAAGTCGATGTCGCCAT
>DASXJV010000101.1:0-7525 GCA_036497205.1 Bradyrhizobium sp. | reverse complement strand
GCGCTGGCTTACTTGCGCGTGATCAACTCGCCGGCCGACGATCTCGCCTTCGAGCGCATCGTCAATGTGCCGAAGCGCGGCCTCGGAGACGCCACGGTGCAGATGCTGCACGACCATGCCCGCAAGCGCCGCATACCGCTGTCCGAGGCCGCCCGTGCCGTGGTCGAAACCGATGAGCTGAAACCGAAAGCGCGCGGTTCCTTGCGTGACCTCCTCGTCAATTTCGATCGCTGGCGAGCACAAAAGGAGGTGACCTCGCATACTGAATTGGCCGAAATCGTGCTCGACGAAAGCGGCTACACCGAAATGTGGCAGAAGGATCGTTCCGCCGACGCCGCTGGACGCCTTGAGAACCTCAAGGAACTGGTGCGCTCGATGGAGGAATTCGAGAACCTGCAAGGATTTCTCGAACACATCTCGCTGGTGATGGACCGCGACGGCGGCGCGGAGGATGACGCCGTGTCGCTGATGACGCTGCATTCCGCGAAGGGGCTCGAATTCGATAATGTGTTTCTGCCCGGCTGGGAAGAAGGGCTGTTTCCGAGCCAGCGCACGCTCGACGAACAAGGCCGCGCCGGGCTGGAGGAAGAGCGCCGCCTCGCCCATGTCGGGCTGACCCGCGCCCGCCGCCGCGCCAAACTGTACTTCGCCACCAACCGGCGAATTCACGGCACCTGGTCGACCACTATACCGTCGCGCTTTCTCGATGAATTGCCGGCGCCGAATGTCGAGATCACGGAATCCAAGGGCGGCTCCGGCTGGGGCGGCAGCAGCGGCTACGGCCCCTCGCGCTTCGACAATGTGGAATCGTTCGGCTCCAGCTATTCGACTCCAGGCTGGCAGCGGGCGCAGGCCAATCGCGCGCGTGGTCAGGGCGGCCGCAATGGCCAGGCCGGCGGCGGCTTCAACGAAAGCCAGTCGCCATTTTCAAGCTCGCGCAGCGATGCTTCGTCATCGCGCAGCGACGCATCCGGCGGCGGATTTTCCCGCAACAAGCGCGGCCCGATGACCATCGAGGGCGAGCTGATCGCGAAATCCACCGGCACCACATCGGAATTTTCCTTGGACGACCGCGTGTTTCACCAGAAATTCGGCTACGGCCAGGTGGTGAAGATCGACGGCAACAAGCTCACCATCGCATTTGAGAAGGCCGGCGAGAAAAAGGTGGTCGATAGTTTCGTGGAGCGGGTCTGAACGATTGCACAAGCCCGCCAGCGTCCCTATCTGTCCGTCCTCGCCTCCCTCCTCTGCCGCCGAGCTGGCCGAAGTGCCGCTTTGTCCTTTCCCACATTTTCAATTCAGATCATCATGCGCGCCATGTCCCCCATTATATCCGTTGCAAATCTGTCGAAGACCTATGGCTCCGGTTTCAAGGCGCTGAATAACATCAATCTGGAAATCCGGCGCGGCGAGATCTTTGCGCTGCTGGGGCCGAACGGCGCCGGCAAGACCACGTTGATCAGCATCATCTGCGGCATCGCCAATCTCAGCGAAGGCTGCGTGACCGTCGGCGGCCATGACATCAACAAGGATTATCGAGCCGCGCGCTCGCTGATCGGCCTGGTGCCGCAGGAACTGCACACCGACGCCTTCGAATCGGTGTGGGCGACCGTCAGCTTCAGCCGCGGCCTGTTCGGCAAGCCGAAAAATCCTGCGCATATCGAAAAGGTCCTGAAGGACCTGTCGCTGTGGGACAAAAAGGACGCCAAGATCGTCACGCTGTCCGGCGGCATGAAGCGCCGGGTGATGATCGCAAAGGCGTTGTCGCACGAGCCACAGATTCTGTTCCTCGACGAGCCGACCGCGGGCGTCGATGTCGAATTGCGCAAGGGCATGTGGGAAGTGGTGCGGACGCTGCAAGCATCTGGCGTCACCATCATCCTCACCACGCATTATATCGAAGAGGCCGAGGAGATGGCTGACCGGATCGGCGTCATCAACAAGGGTGAGATCATCCTCGTCGAGGACAAGGCGGGCCTGATGCAAAAGCTCGGCAAGAAGCGGCTGAAGCTGCATCTTCAAAGCAAGATCGATGCGATTCCCCTGACGCTCGCGCCCTATGGCCTGGAACTTTCAGATGATGGCTGCGTGCTGACTTATAATTACGACACCAACGGCGAGCGCACCGGCATTACCAGTCTGCTCGGCGACCTCAGAGGCGCCGGCATCCGCTTTTACGATCTCGACACCACCCAGAGTTCGCTGGAAGATATTTTCGTCAGCTTGGTGAGGGCGCCATGAATTTCAGAGCTGTCCGCGCGATCTATCTGTTCGAAATGGCGCGAACCTGGCGCACGCTGCTGCAAAGCATCGTTTCGCCTGTGGTTTCGACATCTTTGTATTTCGTGGTGTTTGGCGCCGCGATCGGGTCGCGCATCACCCAGGTCGAGGGTGTAAGTTATGGCACCTTCATCGTGCCGGGGCTGGTGATGCTGTCGGTGCTGACGCAGAGCATCGCCAATGCCTCGTTCGGCATCTACTTTCCGAAATTCGTCGGCACCATCTATGAGTTATTGTCGGCGCCGGTGTCGTATTTCGAAATCGTGCTCGGCTATGTCGGTGCGGCCGCCACCAAATCGATCGTCCTCGGCCTGATTATCCTCGCTACCGCCGGCCTGTTCGTGCCCCTGCAGATTCACCATCCCTGGTGGATGCTGGCGTTTCTGGTACTGACCGCGGTCACCTTCAGCCTGTTCGGCTTCATCATCGGAATCTGGGCCGACGGTTTCGAAAAACTGCAGATGATCCCGATGCTGGTGGTCACACCGCTGACGTTCCTCGGCGGCAGTTTTTACTCGGTGAATATGCTGCCGTCGGGCTGGCGCACCATCACGCTGCTCAACCCCGTAGTTTATCTGATCAGCGGCTTCCGCTGGAGTTTTTATGAAATCGCCGACGTCAGCGTCGGCGTCAGCGTCGGCATCACGCTGATGTTCCTGGGCATATGCATGGTTGCGGTGTGGTGGATCTTCAAGACCGGCTATCGGCTGAAGAACTGAAGCGGCGACGCCTCATTCCGAGGCCCGCTGAAAGCGCGAACCCGGAAATCTCGAGATTCCCCGACGTCAGAGGTCTGGTCCTTCGGACCATCCGCGAATGAGGCATAGGAATTATCGATAGCAGTGGAAATGATCGTGGCGGTCGTAATAGCCGCGGCAACGATGGCCACGCCGCCAGCCACGATCCGGAATTCCGAACACGCCCTTGACGGCTCCCATTGCGCCGCCGACGCCGGCCCCAACCGCACCGCCAACCACACCGCCGACAGGGCCGGCAACCCGGTTGCCTTCCGCCGCGCCCTCTCGCGCGCCGCGCACCATGCCTTGCGCATGCCCGATGTGAGGGATCGCGAGCAAGGCGAGAGCGAACGCCGCAGCCGCAAGATGAAGCTTTACCGGCAAACCGGCGGGCACTGCCGATGTTCTGACCCTCGTCTTCATCTGAATTCCTTTTGCTAGGCCGCGATTGCGCCAGCGGGGCGGAAATCTGTAACGCCGGTGCGGCCAAAAAGTTGCGCGCCTGTGGTGAATCGGGACGGGATGAGCCGTCGATGCCCAAAGAAAAAAATAGCGAAGCAAGCCCGATTAAGCCCCGCCTCCGCCTTGTTTGCGCCCTGCCGGGTATTAACGATAGCTTTCGATAGCTTTCGCCGCTGGAACCAAAGCCGCATTCCGGGCATATTGATGCAGGGGACGGAGAGCGGCGCTGCAGTCAGGGCCAGGAGGCCAGAGGTAAACATGCGTTCCTTCGTCGTTGCTTTCGCAGGCCTGATATTGTTCGCCACCGGCGCCGCGCAGGCCAATGTCTCCATCACCATCGACAAGAATACGCAGCTGATGACCGTCGCGGTCAATGGCGTCGAGCGCTACCAGTGGCCGGTCTCCACCGGCATTCCCTCCTACGAGACGCCGAACGGCAGCTTCCGCACCTTCCGGATGGAGGAAGACCACTACTCCAAGGAATTCGACGACGCGCCGATGCCGCACTCGATCTTTTTCACCAAGATCGGCCATGCCATTCACGGCACCGATTCCGAAAGCCGGCTCGGTACTCCCGCTTCGCACGGCTGCGTGCGGCTGTCGCGCGCCAATGCCTCGAGGCTTTATGAACTGGTGCAACGCGAAGGCGTCCTCAACACCACGGTGACGCTCACCGGCTCCTCTCAGATCGCGCTCGCGCGCAATCCGCGAACCCGGGCCAATACTGCTGTCGCGCGCCGCGACCTCGATCAGCAATACGCGCCGCAATATAACGCCGCCGGTAATCCGATCGTGCTGGCTCCGCAGCAAGGTGCGCCCCGGACCGCGCCGCAGGTGCAGGTGCAGGCCGACGAGGATTACATCTATCCGGCCGATGGCAGCTCGGACACGGCGCGCTATCCGGCGCCGCGCAGCAGCCGGCGCCTCTATGACGCACAGGCCAATCCTCCGCAGAAATATTCCGACCGCCACGTCTATGCTGCGCCCCAATACGCGCCACAGGTCTACGCACCGCGACCGTATTATCAGTCCCGTGGGCCGTTCACCTATCAGGAATAGCGCGCGGATGCATTTTGCGCTGCGCTAGATCGAACTTCCCCACGCAGTCCTGAGTTTCTACTGCTCACCGTCCCGTAGCCGGCGCAACACCGCGCCGAGCACGTTGGAATAATCGTCGGTCCAGACCCGCTGTTTCTCGTCGGCTTCCTCCAGCTCCCATTGTTCGGACGATGCCAGTCTGCCGACATCGGCCTCATCGCGTGCCGAAACCACGACCGATGTCGAAAAAATGTATTCGTTGTCGCGCCCCGAGTCCTCGCTGTAGACCCAGCTCTTGAGATCGTTGGCCTCGGCGATGTCGACCACGACGCTGGACAATTCCAGATGCCGGTTGGAGACGTGCATCATCACAGCGCCCTGCGGCGCGAGCTTGGCCTTGTAGATTTCCATCGCCTCTTCGGTGGCGAGGTGGATCGGGATCGCGTCCGAGGAATAGGCATCGACGATGATCAGATCGTAGATGCCGTCCGGCTCCTTGGCAAAGGTCAGCCGCGCGTCGCCTATCACGGGCTTCAGGTCCGGTTCGCACTTCCTGATGTAGGTAAAATATTTGGGGTCGCGCGCGGTATCGACCATCGATTGATCGATTTCGAAAAACTTCCAGTTCTCGCCCGGCTCCGACGCGCAGGTGAGCGTGCCGGCGCCGAGACCAATCACCGCGACGCGCAGCGGTCCGCCCTTGCGCTCGCGAACCGCGGCGATCGCCTGGCCGATGCCGCCGTCCTTGTGGTAGTACGTAATCGGCTCGGGCCGCCCGGTAATCGGCGTGCCATCGTCGTTCTGAAATTTCTCGGCGCCGTGAATCGTGGTGCCGTGCATCAGCACGTGATACTGGCCGTGCGGCGTCACCACGATCTTATGGACGCCGAAAAAGCTGCGCACGGTTTCCACGCGTCCCTCGTCCGCCGGATAGGCCCGGATCAGCACCAGCGCCACCGCGACCGTTGCGAAAATCTTCCAGCGGTTCGCGTTCAATCCGAGTGCGAGCAATGCTGAGAGCGCGCCGAGGGCCCCGGTCACCCAGACCCGGTGTTGATCGAGCCATGTCGAGATCTTGCCCTCCGAATAGGATGGCGCGATCAACGCTACCGCAAGCACGGCGAGAAACGGCCAGTACCAGCTGCTCCAGCGCGGCAATCGCTCCTTGCCTCCGGGCGGGCGGCACAGCGCCGCCAATGCTAGCAGGATCGGGTATTCCGCGATCCATGAAAATGTATAAGGCGCGATCAGGCCTGCGAACAAGCCGCCGACCATGCCGCCGAACGACAGCGCGACATAGAAACCGGTGAGATATTTCGCGGCCGGACGGGTACGCGCTAGTTCGCCATGGCAGGCCATCGCAATGACAAAGAAACAAACCTGATGCCCGCCGAGCGTCAGCAGCAGATTCTGTTCGCCGCCAAACGCGAGCAGCACGATGACGCCGGCTATCGCCAGCGGTTGCAGCATCAACATCCATTTGTGCGGCAGCAAAGGGCGCGACTGGAACACCAGCACCCAGGTCAGGAGATAGAGCGACAGCGGCAGCACCCACAGCAAGGGTGCCGCGGCAACGTCGGTGGAAATATGCGCGGTCACCGCGATCAAGAGGCCCGACGGCACCGCGGCGAGAAAGATCCAGCGAGCGCGCAATATCCACGGCGGTACCGGTGCATCGGTCTCAGCGGCCGGCGTATCGACCGCAGCATTCGCCGGCGATCGCAGCAACAGTAGTCCGCAGCTAGCGATCAAGACGATCAGCAGTCCATAGCCACTGGTCCAGAGCAGGTTTTGCGTGCGCAGCGTGAACATCGGCTCCAGCAGCACAGGGTAGGACAATAGCGCCAGAAAACTGCCGATATTCGATGAGGCATAGAGGAAGTAAGGGTCGGGACCGTTGGGATGGCCGGTACGAACGAACCAGGCCTGCAGCAGCGGATTGTTGGCCGCCAGCGCGAAGAACGGCAGCCCGATCGAGACCGCGAACAGGCCTAATAGCCAGAATGCATAGCCACTGTTCGGCGGCTCGCCCCAGCCGCCTGCAATCGACAGCGGCAGCGTCAACAATGCGACCACCAGCAGCACCAGATGTACAGCCACCGGAACCATGCGGTTGCGGATTTGCATCAAATAATGCGCATAGGCATAGCCGGCGAGCAGCAGCGACTGGAAGAATACCATCGCCACCGACCACACCGCCGGCGAGCCGCCGAGCCGCGGCAGCACCATCTTGGTGAACAGGGGTTGCACCGAGAACAGCAGCAGCGCGCTGACAAAGATGGCTGACGTATAGACGATCAGGACCAGCCGGTTTCGGCGAATGGATAGCTGGCCCGTGGCAGCGGACCGATCAGGCGAATTCATGAAAGCTCCGGCTTGAACCCGGCGGGCGCCGGCGGCGGAATACCGGCGAGGCGCGCCGGAACGGGCAATGGAGCATACGGCGGCGCGGCGATCAATGCGGGGCGGGGCGGACCAAAATCGTCCCTGTGCTGGCACCGGCGTCTTCGATAAGGAGTGTAGGGGCGCCGAAACGTCATTCCGGGACGCCAACCGAACTCGGGTTTAACCGAGTTCGGCAAATATCATTGTCAAAGCCGGCAACAGCCGACTGGGGTGGCGCGAAGCCGAATCTCGAGATTGCCCGATGTGCTATTGCACATCGGAGAATGACGAGACCAATACATAACAGCCCCAACGCACCTTCACATCGATCAATAATTTTTGAACCAGCCATGACAGAGACGGACGTAATCATCATCGGCGCGGGGCATAACGGCCTCACTTGCGCGGCCTATCTGGCGATGGCCGGCCTACGCGTGAAGGTCGTCGAGCGCCGCAAGGTGGTGGGCGGCGCCGCGGTGACTGAGGAATTCCATCCCGGTTTCCGCAATTCAGTCGCCGCCTACACCGTCAGCCTGCTCAATCCGCAGATTATTTCAGATTTGAAATTAAGCGATCACGGCCTGCGGATCGTCGAACGCCGCGCGCAGAATTTCCTGCCCTCC
>DASXJV010000100.1:0-7507 GCA_036497205.1 Bradyrhizobium sp. | reverse complement strand
GACGAATACCGGCGCCGCCGGGGTCTCTCCGGTGCCGGGCAGCGAGATGCCGATGTCGGCATGCTTGGATTCGCCAGGACCGTTGACGATGCAGCCCATGATCGCGACGTTGAGCGATTCGACGCCGGGATAGCGCGTCTTCCAGGCCGGCATTTCGTCGCGGATGAAATCCTGAATGCTGCGCGCCAGTTCCTGGAACGTGGTCGAAGTGGTGCGGCCGCAGCCGGGGCATGCCGCAACCAGCGGCACGAAGGTGCGGAAGCCCATGGTCTGCAGCAGCTCCTGCGCGACCTGCACCTCAAGGGTACGATCGCCGCCGGGCTCCGGCGTCAGCGAGATCCGGATGGTATCGCCGATGCCGTCCTGCAAGAGAATGCCGAGCGCCGCGGCCGAAGCCACGATGCCCTTCGATCCCATGCCGGCCTCGGTGAGACCAAGATGGATCGCGTAGTCCGAACGCGCGGTGAGTTCCTTGTAGACCGCAATCAGGTCCTGCACCGCGGAGACTTTCGCCGACAGGATGATGCGGTTCTTCGGCAGGCCGATCTCCTCGGCGCGCGCGGCCGACAACAAGGCCGACTGCACCATCGCCTCCCGGGTCACCGCACGCGCATCGAGCGGGTCGGGTGACTTGGCATTGTCTTCCATCAGCCGGGTGAGCAGTTCCTGATCGAGCGAACCCCAATTGGCGCCGATCCGCACCGGCTTGTTGTTCTTGATCGCGATCTCGACGATGTCGGTGAACTGGCTGTCGCGCTTGTTCTTGAAGCCGACATTGCCGGGATTGATGCGGTATTTGTCGAGCGCTTCCGCGCAGGCCGGATGCTCGGCGAGGAGCTTGTGGCCGATATAGTGGAAATCGCCAATCAAGGGCGTGGTGATGCCGCGCTCGCGCAGGGCGTCGCGGATATGCGGCACCGCGGCTGCGGCTTCGTCGCGGTCGACCGTGATCCGCACCAGCTCGGAACCGGCGCGCGCAAGCGCTGCGATCTGCGCCACCGTGCCGGCTACATCCGCGGTGTCGGTGTTGGTCATCGACTGCACCACGATCGGCGCGCCCCCGCCGACGGCGACATTGCCGACCATGACCTGGGTGGTTTTATGCCGCGCCCTGGGGCCGGCGACGTCGTCGTGCGGTGGTTTTATTGGCTTGTTCATGGGGTCTCGAATATCAGGTTTTGGTGACATTCAGCAATGGATCAATCGGAACCGGCACCACCGGGCTGGGCCTGTTGACGAGGTAAAGCCCGGCAATCACCAGCAGGGCGGCGGCGCCGAACGCCAGCGTCAGGGTGTCATGCATTATGAAATAACTAGCCACGACGCCAAACAAAGGGGTGATAAAGGTAAAAGCCGACAATTTGCTGGCGGAATAGGTTTGGACCAGCGCAAACCACAGCAGAAACGTCAGTCCAACCACCCAAACCGCCTGATAGGCCATCAGCGACATCGCCAGCGGGCCGGGAACCCGGGTGATGGTTTCGCCGGAAATCCACGCCGCGAACCCGAGAATCGGGATCGACAGCGCCACCTGGTATCCCAGCGCCTTTTCCGGTGCCGCGTTGCGCAGCGCCGTCCCTTTGGCAATCAGCGTGGTCGCCGCCCACAGCGCGCCACCGCCGACGATCATCAGATCGCCCAAAAGCACATCGGCATCGACATTGGCCTGGGGAACGCCGATCGCCAGCGCGACGCCGGCGAAACTTAAGCCCAATCCGCCCCATTGCGACGCGCGCAGCCGTTCGCCGAGGAACCAATAGGAACCGAGCGCCACAAAAAACGGTGCAGTGTAGAGAAACACCACCGCACGCGACGCCGACGTCAGCAACAGGCCGCGAAAGATCAGCACGAATTCGAGGCCGAACAGGACGCCAGCGAACAGCCCTGCACCGAGTGTGCCGTCGGAAGCGAAGATTTTCACGCCGCGGAGACGGGCGATCAGCAATAGCACCGGCAACGCGGCAGCGGAGCGGATCATGGCCTGCAGCATCGGCGGAATGTCGGGCAGCGCCAGCTTGACCGCGATCTGGTTGAAGCCCCAGCTCAAACACAGCATGAGCATCAACGCGACGGCACCCGGGCTGAGCGGACGCCCCGCCGATGGAATGATCAATTGTTCTGAAGACATGAACCTCCGTGCCGGCTTATCGCCGTGTTTTTGGGAATGATCCCGACCCGTGGGCCAGCGGAAGCGCAAAATGGTTTTCCGGTTTTCGGAAAAGATCATGCCCGGATAAAAGCCTCTATCCCGCGCGCTGGCAGTGCGCGCAAGTGCCGGTGATTTCGACAACGGACAGTTTCGGCGCAAAGCCCGTTGCGCGCGCGGCGGCATTGAGGGTTTGCGCCACCGGTACTGCTGGAATTTCGCCGACCGAACCGCAGCGCTCGCAGATCAGAAACGCAACCATCGCCGCCGCGTCATGGTCATGCGCACAGGCGAGGAACGCATTGCGGCTTTCGATGCGGTGGACGAGACCGTTTTCTATCAGGAAATCGAGCGCGCGATACACCGTGATCGGCGCCGGCCGCGGCATCGATTTCGCGAGTTCATCGATCACTTCATAGGCGCCAAGCGGGCGGTGGCTGGCCAACAACGCCTCCAATACCTGACGGCGGATCGGCGTGAATTTCTGCGCCCGCCGCTCGCAGACCCGTTCGGCATGATCCATCGCGTCCGCGGTGCAGCGGTTGTGATCGTGATCGGGTGCGGGAAACGGCGGTTTTGTCAGGGTCATATGAGCAATCATGTAACGCGGCGGGTCCGGTCCGTCTAATCCGGAGTTGAAAATTCGCACCGCAGCATCGTATAGCATTTTAGCGGGCAATTCCCCAATCCGGCCCGGCGGGTTCCTGGAGCCTTCCCGGATCAAGCCATGTGCTGCCAGCGGGTCAGCCTTCCATTAACCAGTCATGCCAAAGTCATAAGCTAGCTTATTATTGTGAAAGCTTATGGAGGCAACGCGCATGTCCCGCGGTTCCGTGGATATGAACTTCCTGTTTACGCTTGGCGAATTGCAGCGGCTAGTGCGCGCCTATGCCGACAAGCAGGCCGCGCGCTACGGCATCACCCGCGCGCAATGGGCGGTGCTGGCCAAGGTAGAACGCAATGAGGGCCTGAAACAGTCGGAACTTGCGGAACAGATGGAAATGCAGCCGATTACGCTGACCCGACTGATCGATCGCCTGTGCGATAACGGCTGGATCGAACGCCGCGGCGACGACACCGACCGCCGCGTCAACCGTCTCTATCTGCGGAAGGCTGCGCGTCCGTTGCTGGGTAAACTGAGCGGGCTGCGTTCCGAGCTGACGGCGACCGCGCTCGAAGGCATCAATCCGTCCGACGCCCATCGCCTGCTCGACCAATTGGAAACGATCAAGGAAAACGTGCGCAACGCCATTCAAAATCTAGCCGGTGAAGCTCCGAAGAAGGAGCAGCGCTATGGCTGATCCCGTCCTGAAATTCCCGCCGGACCAGAAGGGCAATCCGCCGAAGCCCCGGACCAAGATGGCCGCCGAGCCGCGCCGCCGCTTGATGGCCGGCATGCGGCGTTACCGTCGCGTGCTCTTGCTGGTAGTGTTGCCGCTGCTGGCGCTGATCGCCGGGCTGACCTTTTATCTCAGCGGCGGCCGCTACGTGACCACCGACGATGCCTATGTCGGCGCGCAGAAGGTTTTGATCACTCCAGACATTTCCGGCAAGATCATCAGCGTCGCCGTGAAGGAAGGCCAGTCGGTCGCAACCGGCGACGTCATGTTTCAGATCGATCCGGTGCCGTTTCAGCTGGCTCTGGCGCAGGCGCGCGCCAAGCTGGACGACGCCAAGACCAGCCACGACAACCTCGTCGCCAACGTAAAGCTCTATTCGCAGACCATCGACATCATCAATTCGGGCATCGCGATCAAGCAGCGCGATGTCGAGCGCAAATCCGCGCTGGTCAAGAGTTCCGCCGGATCGCAGCTCGATCTCGACAACAGCGCCACCGCGTTGGTTACCGCGCAGGCCCAGTCGCAACTGGTCAAGCAGCAGAACTCGACCGCACTCAATCAACTGCTCGGCAACCCCGAGCTGCCGCTCGAGCAGTTTCCGGCCTACATCCAGGCCAAGGCCGCGCTCGACGACGCCCAGCGTAACCTCGATTTGACCACGGTGCGCGCGCCGATGCCGGGCATCGCAACCCAGGTCGACCAGATTCAACTCGGCCGCTTCGTCGCCGCCGGCACGCCGGTGTTCAGCGTCATCGACACCTCGAAGCCATGGGTCGATGCCAACCCAAAGGAATCGGACTTCACCTATGTCGCGGTCGGCCAGCCGGTCACCATCGACGTCGATGCCTTCCCCAATCATGTGTTCAAGGGCACCGTCGGCTCGCTGAGCCCGGGCACCGGCGCCCAATTCGCGATCCTGCCGCCGCAGAATGCCACCGGCAATTTCGTCAAGGTGGTGCAGCGCGTGCCGGTGCGAATCTATTTCGACAGCCGTGACAAATACGTTCAGAAGTTGAAGGCGGGGATGAGCGCCTATACGTCGATCGACACCGGCCATCGCCGTTCGCTCGCCGCCCTGCTCGGCTTCTCGCCGGCGGCGGCGAACCAGGACTAACTCATCATGCCGACTTCGGCTGCATCCCCGATCGCGGTCCCGGGCCTGCGACGCAACATGGTGACGATTTGCGCCATGACCGCGACCATCATGCAGGCGCTGGACACCACCATCGCCAATGTCGCGCTGCCCTACATGCAGGGCACGCTGTCGGCGTCCCAAGACCAGATCAACTGGGTGCTGACCTCCTACATCGTCGCCGCCGCGATCATGACCGCGCCGGTGGGCTGGATCGCCAACCGCTTTGGGCGCAAGCGCATCTTCATCCTGTGCTCCGGCGGATTCACCATCGCTTCGGTGCTATGCGGCCTGGCGCAGGACATCAACCAGATGGTGCTGTTCCGCTTGCTGCAGGGCGTTTTCGGCGCGGCGCTGGTGCCGCTGTCGCAGGCGGTAATGCTCGACTCCTATGCGCTGCATGAGCGCGCCAAGGCGATGGCGATCTGGGGCATGGGCGTGATGATGGGCCCGATCATGGGGCCGTCGCTCGGCGCCTGGCTGACCGAGACCTATTCCTGGCACTGGGTATTTTTCGTCAACCTGCCGTTCGGCCTGTTTACCGTGCTCGGCCTGCTCGTCTTCATGGACGAGACCAAGAAGAATCTCGAACTGCGCTTCGACTGGTTCGGATTCGCAGCGCTCGCGGTCGGGATCGGCTCTCTGCAGATTGCGCTCGACCGCGGCGAACAGCTCGGCTGGCTGGAATCCAATGAGATCATCGCCGAATTCATCGTCTCGATCGCAGGCTTCTATTATTTCTTTGCCCATTCGCTCACGACATCCAAGCCGTTCATCCAGTTTGGCCTGTTCAAGGACAAGAATTTCGTCGGCGGCTGCGTGTTCATGGCGGTCATGGGCCTGGTGCTGTTCTCGACCATGGCGCTGTCGTCGCCTTATCTGCAGAACGTGATCGGGTATCCGATCATCACTGCGGGCCTGTTGCTGGCGAGCCGCGGCTGCGGCACTTTTGTCGCCATGATGCTGGTCGGCCGGATGATGCGCTATATCGAGGCGCGTACGCTGATCATCACCGGGCTGAGCTTAACCTGCCTTTCGCTGTTCTACATGACCGGCTGGACCGACCAGACCGGCGTTCCCGAGATCGTGACCTTGAGCATCGTGCAGGGCTTCGGGTTCGGGCTGGTGTTCGTGCCGCTGAGCACGGTGGCATTCCTGACCCTGCCAAACCATCTGCGCACCGACGGCACCTCGATGCTGACCCTGATGCGCAACGTCGCCTCTTCGATCGGCATTTCCGTCGTGATCGCAGAGCTGACGGAAGGATCGCGGCGGACCTACGCGGTCCTGTCGCAGCACGTCAACCCATTCAACCATGCGATGCAGATGCCGGATGTGCGAAGCATGATCGACATGGGCACCGACAAGGGCCGCGCCATGATGGACGTGATGGTCAACATCCAGGCGCAGATCATCGCGTTCTCACAGGACTACCAGATGGTAATGATCTTCACTCTGTGCGCCATACCGCTGGCGATCATGATCGGTTCCACCAAGGCAGCATTGCGCAAGCAGTCGGTGGCGCCGGACCATGCGGTGATCGAATAGCGATCATGGATCGCAGACCTTTTCCGCGTCATGGCCGGGCTCGTCCCGGCCATCCACGTCTTTCTTGCCACTGGCCCTGAAGACGTGGATGCCCGGGACAAGCCCGGGCATGACGAGCGGGAAATCTCAAATATCGAAAAACACCGTCTCGTTATCGCCCTGCAGGCGGATGTCGAAACGATAGACCGCGTTGCCGTTGCCCGGTTGCCGCGACGCGACCAGGGTACCACGGCGATCGGCGGGCACCAGCGCCATGACCGGATCGGCGGCGTTGGCGGTCTCGCCATCGAAATAAATTCGCGTATAGTTATGCAGCAGCATGCCGCGCGCGAAAATCGCGAGCAAAATATGCGGCGCCTGCGGCTTGCCGTCGGGATCCGGCACCGGGCCCGGCCTGATCGTGTCGAACGCATAATCGCCGTTCGGGCCGGTGCCGCAGCGGCCGAAACCCCTGAACGCCGAATTGGGCAACGCGCGCTTGTCCTTGGGATCACCGAAGCGGCCCTGCGCATCGGCTTGCCAGATCTCCAGCATGCAATCCGGAACCGGCTGCCCGTCGCCGTCGAACACCCGGCCTTCTATCCTGATGCGTTCGCCCGAGGTGTCAGCGGTAACGAGGTTGTTGGTGAAGGCATCGTTCCAGTCGTATTGGCCGTTCGGCGTCAGCCCATACTTGAAAAACGGACCGACGGTCTGCGATGGCGTAATCCCTTGTACTTTACTTCCTTGCACTATTTCGTCTCCATCGGCGTGGCGGTGCGCCCGCGCAACACGATGTTGAAGCGGTAGCACAGCGCCCATTCCGGCTGGGTGTTTTCCAGATCGAACGAGGAAACCATCCGCATCCGCGCCTTCTCATCCGGCACCGAATTGAAGATCGGATCGAACTCGAACAAGGGATCGCCGGGAAAATACATCTGGGTCACCAGCCGCGAGATGAAGGCGTGGCCGAACACCGAGAAATGGATATGGGCCGGACGCCAGGCGTTGTGATGGTTGCCCCAGGGATAAGCGCCCGGCTTGACGGTGACGAACTTGTAATAACCCTCGGCGTCGGATTGCGCGCGGCCCGCGCCGGTGAAATTCGGATCGAGCGGCGCGGGATGCTGGTCGCGGACGTGGATATAGCGGCCGCAGGCATTGGCCTGCCAGATCTCGAGCAGCGTATTGGGCACGCCGCGGCCGTCTTCATCCAGCACATGGCCGTGCACGATGATGCGCTCGCCGAGCGGTTCGCCCGCGTGCTGGGTGGTGAGATCGCTATCGTTCTCGCGCACCGTCTCGTGGCCGTAGACCGGCCCGGTCAGTTCCGACAGCGTGTGGCGCATGATGATCAGCGGC
>DASXJV010000099.1:0-26907 GCA_036497205.1 Bradyrhizobium sp. | reverse complement strand
GTTTCGTGCAAGGATACCCGTCGAACGCTCCGTTCCCCCATTTCATTGCCCAGAAAACAAGAGGTTTACGATGGTCAACCGTATGCAATTCTACATCGACGGCGCCTGGGTCGATCCGGTCGTCAAGAAGTCCACGCCCGTCGTCAATCCGGCGACCGAAGACGCGATGTATGAGGTTGCGCTCGGCTCCAAAGCCGATGTCGACAAGGCGGTCGCCGCCGCGCGCCGCGCCTTCGAGAGCTATTCGCAGACCAGCCGCGAGGAGCGCGTGGCCCTGCTTGCGAAGATCGTCGAGGTCTACAAGACCCGCATGAAGGACATAGGCGCTGCGGTCTCCGACGAGATGGGCGCGCCGCTGCCGATGGCGGAAAGACTGCAGGCCGGCGCCGGCCTTGGTCACATCCAGTCGACGCTTGACGTTCTCAAGAACTATCATTTCGAGGAGCCGGTCGGCTCGGCGATGGTGGTGCGCGAACCCGTCGGCGTCGTCGGCATGATCACGCCGTGGAACTGGCCGCTGAACCAGATCGCCTGCAAGGTCGCGCCCGCGCTCGCCGCCGGCTGCACCATGATCCTGAAGCCGTCGGAATTCACGCCGTCATCGGCGCTGATCTTCGCGGAAATCCTGCACGAGGCCGGCGTGCCCAAGGGCGTGTTCAACCTCGTCAACGGCCTCGGTCCCGAAGTGGGCGCCGCCATGAGCGAGCATCCCGACATCGACATGATTTCGTTCACCGGCTCGACCCGCGCCGGCATCGACGTCGCCAAGCGCGCCGCGCCCACGGTGAAGCGCGTCAGCCAGGAACTCGGCGGCAAGTCGCCGAACGTCATCCTGGAAGACGCCGACCTGCAAAAGGCGGTCGCCGGCGGCGTCGCGCACGTCTTCAACAATTCCGGGCAGTCCTGTAATGCACCGACGCGGATGATCGTGCCGCTGTCGAAAATGAAGGAAGTTGCCGCCATCGCCAAAGGCGTCGCCGAGAAGACCAAGGCCGGCGATCCCCGCGCCGAGGGCACCAATATCGGCCCGGTGGTGTCGCGCATCCAGTGGGACAAGATCCAGAAGTTGATCCAGAAAGGCATCGCGGAGGGCGCCACGCTGGTCGCCGGCGGCCCGGGCCTGCCCGAAGGCGTCAACAAGGGCTTTTACGTTCGCCCGACGGTGTTCGCCGACGTCACCAACGATATGACCATCGCGCGCGAAGAAATCTTCGGGCCCGTGCTGACCATCCTCGGCGCCAAGGATGAGGCCGATGCGGTCAGGATCGCCAATGACACGCCCTATGGTCTCGCAGGTTACGTCTCCGCCGACACCGTGGAGAGCGCCCGCAAGGTCGGCCGCAAGCTGCGTGCCGGGAACATCAACCTGCAGGGCATGCCGAACGACCGCACGGCGCCGTTCGGCGGCTACAAGCAGTCCGGCAACGGCCGCGAATGGGGCAAATACGGTCTGGAAGAATATCTCGAGGTCAAGGCAATCGCGGGCTTCAACGCCGCGTAATCGTCTGACGTCATCGAAGCGCCGGAGCGGGATCAATATCCCGTTCCGGCGTTTTGCGTTTGGGAGTTGAACAACTCAGTGTCGTCCCTGCGGAACACAGGGACCCATAACCACCGGAGCCAATTGTTGCAGAAGGGCACTCGCTCCAATGTCTAAAAGGAGAAGCCGCGGCGTATGGGTCCCTGCTTTTGCAGGGACGACAGCCGGGCAGGGACGACAGTCAAGGTGTTCGCAGGCACGACGAGGAATTATCCTCCCAGCGCTCCTTGGGTGTTCACATACAGCGCATAGACTGACTGGCTCGAAGCCATGAACAGCCGGTTGCGCTTGAGCCCGCCGAAGCAGAGGTTGGCGCAGCGCTCGGGCAGCGCGATGCGGCCGATCAGCACGCCGTCGGGCGCGTAGACCACGACGCCGTCGAGTTCGGGATCGCCCATACCCCAGCCGCACCACAGATTGCCGTCGATGTCGCAGCGCATGCCGTCGGGCGTGCCGGGACCGGCGTCGATGAATACCCGCTTGTTGGAAATTTTATCGCCGCTCGCCGCGACATCGTAGGCGAGAATCTTGCGGTTCGGCACGCCGCGGGATTCCACGACATAGAGGATCTTTTCGTCCGGCGAGAAACACAGCCCGTTAGGCCCGAGCACGCCTTCGGCGACGATGGTGGCTTTTCCGGTCTCGCCATCGATCCGGTAGACATTGGCGTCGATCTCGGACTCGGCCTTGTAGCCTTCGTAATTGCCGAGCAAGCCGAACGGCGGATCGGTGAACCAGATCGAGCCGTCGGATTTCACCACGACGTCGTTCGGTGAGTTCAGCCGCTTGCCGTCGAAGGAGTCCATCAACACCGTAATCGAGCCGTCATATTCGGTACGGGTGACGCAGCGCCCGCCATGTTCGCAGGTGACCAGGCGTCCCTGGCGGTCGCGGGTATGGCCGTTGGCGAAGTTCGATGGCTTGCGGAAGATGCTGACCGCGCCGGTTTCTTCTTCCCACTTGATGATGCGGTCGTTGGGAATATCGCTGCACAACAAATAACGCCCATCGCCGAACCACACCGGACCTTCGGCCCAGCGCAATCCTGTGGTCAGCCGTTCCACGGCCGACAGTTTCAGCCAGTATCTTTCGAACCGCGGGTCGAGCGCGTGGATAGCCGGATCGGGATAATAGGTCGCCGGTCGCCAGCCGGCGGAATGGGATGCTGCATCGGACATTTACTGTTCTCGTGCTGTTGCGTTTCCTCGCGATCTGGTTTGCTATCATTGTCGGTGAACGACCGCAAATCGGCCGCAAGAAACGAGGGATGAAATGCCACGCATATTGATGACCGGCGCCTCGGGTGGAATCGGCACAGCTTTGCGCAAATTGCTACCGCCGATTTATCCGGATCTGCTGTTGAGCGATCTGAGCTCGCCCGCCGATCTCGGCGCCAAGGAGAGGTTCAAGGCGGCGGAGCTGTCCGATCTGGCGCAGGTCGAAGCGATCTGCGAGGGCATCGACGGCATCCTGCATTTCGGCGGGTTTTCGGTCGAGGGCCCGTGGGATAACATCCTGCAGTCTAATATCATCGGCTGCTACAATTTATTCGAAGCCGCGCGCAAAAAGGGCGTCAAGCGTGTCGTGTTTGCGTCATCGAACCACGCCGTGGGCTTCTATCCGCGCCATCACAGGATCGGAACCGACGTGACGGCGCGGCCGGACAGCCGCTACGGCGTCAGCAAGGTGTTCGGCGAGGCGGTGGGCGCGCTGTATGCCGACAAGCACCGGCTTGGCGTCACCTGCATCCGGATCGGCAATTTCGGCGATAAACCGCTCGATCACCGGCGGCTTTCGATCTGGCTTAAGCCCGAAGACTTGGTGCAGCTGTGCCGGATCGGGCTCGATCATCCCGATATCCATTTCGAAGTTTTCTACGGCGCATCGTATAACGAGCGCGCCTGGTGGGACAACCACCGCGCCTACGACCTCGGCTATCGCCCGACCGGCCGCGCCGAGGATTTTCGCGAGCACGCCATGGCCGAGCAGGCCAAACTCGCGCCCGATCCCGTCAGCGACTTCTACCAGGGCGGCTCATTTTGCAGCATGGAGTTTGCCGGCGACGCCAGCAAGATCATCGACTGGAAATAGCTGGCCGCCGTGATCCCGGCGCGCTAATTGGACCGTCATTCCGGGACGAGCGTTAGCGCGAACCCGGAATCTCGCGCTAATAGTCTCTGGATTCCGGGTTCAGCCCTGCGGGCTGCCCCGGAATGACGACTTCATGTTGGGCGGGCGCCTACGTAGAGTGAGAGCACACAAAAGGAAACTCATATGGCTGACGGACTGCGCAAGGGACTGACGAGTTATGGTGATGCCGGGTTTTCGCTGTTCCTGCGCAAGGCCTTCATCAAGGCGATGGGTTATTCCGACGACGCGCTGAACAGGCCGATCGTCGGCATCACCAACACCCACAGCGATTACAATCCGTGTCACGGCAATGTGCCGCAGATTATCGAAGCGGTGAAGCGCGGTGTAATGCTGGCGGGCGCGATGCCGATGGTGTTCCCGACCATCTCGATTGCCGAAAGCTTCGCGTTTCCGACATCGATGTATCTGCGCAATCTGATGGCGATGGATACCGAGGAGATGATCCGCGCCCAGCCGATGGACTCGGTGGTGGTGATCGGCGGCTGCGACAAGACCTTGCCGGCGCAGATCATGGCCGCGGTCAGCGCCGATCTGCCCACCGTCGTTATTCCGGTGGGGCCAATGGTGGTCGGGCATCACAAGGGCGAGGTGCTCGGCGCCTGCACCGATTGCCGTCGCTTGTGGGCCAAATTCCGCGCCGGCGAAATCGACGACGTGGAGATCGAAGCCGTGAACGGCCGTCTCGCGCCTTCCGTCGGCACCTGTATGGTGATGGGCACCGCCAGCACCATGGCCTGCATCACCGAAGCGCTTGGTCTCTCCTTGCCGATGAGCGCGACGATTCCCGCGCCGCATGCGGAACGCTTTCGCCTGGCCGAAGGCAGCGGCAAGGTCGCGGCGGCAATGGCTGTTGCGAAAGGTCCGCAACCAAGCGAGCTATTGACACCAGCGGCATTCAGAAATGCGCAAGTGGTGCTGCAGGCGATCGGCGGGTCGACCAATGGACTCATTCATCTCACGGCGATCGCCAACCGCACCAAACATCGCATCGATCTCGAAGCTTTTGATAAGCTTGGCCGCGAGGTGCCGGTCCTTATCGACCTAAAACCGTCCGGCGAGCACTACATGGAGCATTTCCATCATGCCGGCGGCTTGCCGAAATTGATGGCGCAGCTTGGCGATCTGATCGACGTGGATGCCAAAACCATCACGGGCGCGACGCTGCGCGACGTCGTCGCCGCCGCTGAAGACGTGCCGGGACAGGATGTTATCCGCGCGCGAGAAAGTCCGATCAAGCCGGAAGGCGCGATGGCGGTGCTGCATGGCAACCTCGCGCCGCGCGGCGCTGTGATCAAGCATTCGGCGGCGAGCCCCAAGCTGCTGCAGCATACCGGCCGTGCCGTAGTGTTCGACTCGGTGGAAGATATGACGCTGCGGGTCGACGATCCCGCGCTCGATGTAAGCGCCGACGATGTGCTGGTGCTGCGCAACGCCGGTCCCAAGGGGGCGCCGGGAATGCCCGAGGCCGGCTATCTGCCGATCCCGATGAAGCTGGCGCGCGCGGGCGTGAAAGACATGGTGCGGATATCAGACGCGCGGATGAGCGGCACCGCGTTCGGTACCATCGTGCTGCACATAACACCGGAATCCGCCGTCGGCGGTCCGCTGGCGCTGGTGAAGAACGGCGATATGATCCGGCTTGATGTTGCCAAACGAAGCATCGATCTCTTGGTCGATGCTGTTGAACTTGAAAAACGGCGCGCGGCGCTGGCTCCCGTCGCGACGCCGGAGTGGGCCCGGCGAGGCTACGCCCATTTGTTCAATGAGACCATCCTGCAGGCCGACGAAGGCTGCGATTTCGATTTCATGCGCGGCAAGGGGAAGGGGTAGCATCTTCGCGTGCATAAAGCGGCCGACATGCCCGCGAAAGCGGGCATCCAGTACTCCGCGAGAATGAGTTGGAGCCGATAAGCCGCGGCGTACTGGATCATCCGCTTTCGCGGATAATGACGTCGCAAGCTAGCGCAGCCAGGCGATCAGCAACTCATCTCGCACATGCGTTGCGTCCCTGGCGCGCGATGCTTGATTGACAATCCCGCGGCCCCGATGGGATGATCGATCAAAACCAAAACAGGGGGAAACAGTGAATAATCCAGCACGAATAATCAGCGGGTTAGTCGCGGCCGCGGCTGTCATGTTCGCGGCCAGCGCAGGCGCCCAGGAGGTGAAGCATTTCCGCTTTGCCTATGATCAGCCCCGCAACACCGGCTATTCAGTCGCCGGCGACCTGTTCGCCGACAAGCTCAAGGAATTGAGCAAGGGCACCATGCTGATCGACCAGTATCCCGGCGCGCAGCTCGGACAGGAGCCGCAACTGCTGCAATTGGTCAAATCGGGGGACATCGAGTTCGCCATCATCTCCTCGGCCAATACCGCGACCATCTCTCCGCAGGCGGGCGTAATGTCGCTGCATTTCCTGTTTCGCGACGAAGGCCACGTGATCAAGGCGCTCGCCGATCCCAAGGTGTTCGAGGCGATCAGGACCATGATCGACGAAACTGCGCAGGGCCTGCATGTCATTGGGACGGGCTCGCAGGGCGTCCGCCATATCTACAGCAAGAAAGAAGTGCGCAGGGTCGATGATATCAAGGGGCTCAAGGTCCGCGTCCAGGCCACTGCCACCGAGGATACGATGTTCCCGGCCTATGGCGCGCAGACCGTGCACATGCCGTTCGGCAGCGTCTATACCTCGCTCCAAACTGGCGTTGTCGACGCCGCCGAAAACAGCATCAACGTCTATCTCGTCAACAAGCACTACGAAGTCGCGCCGGTGCTGTCGATCACCGAACATGAGGCCAACAACGCGCTGGTGTTCGTCAGCGACAAGCTGTGGCAGAGCCTCTCCGTCGAACAGAAGCAGTGGGTGCTCGCATCAGCGGCGGAGATCAGCGCCAAGGAGCCGACAAAAGCGTTCGAATTGGAAAGGACCGCAGCGACCAAGCTGAAGTCGCTCGGCGTCAAGATTGTCGATGATGTCGACAAGAAGAGCTTCACTGCGATTGCCGACCCTTATCTCGACAAGCTCGCCAAGGAGCTCGGCCCCCACGCGGACAAGATAAAGACCCTGATCCGGGCAATCAATTAGCTCGCCCGTGACCAATTCCAGGAGTCGTGCCGGCGAACGCCGGGACCCGCTCCGCAGCTTATCAGTGGGGCGATGAAGTAGCCAGCTTTTGCAAACAATAAACGCCGGTGGTTATGGGTCCCGGCGTTCGCCGGACGATGAGAGTTTAATCCGGGACGACGGAGAGCCTGACGATGACCATCGCCGACAAATTGGTGTTGCAACGGCAGCATCATCTGAAATGGCGGTCGTTCGACAGGCTCGAACTGATCCTGATGATCCTCTGTGGTGTGTTGTGTTTCGGTTTCTCGCTGTCGGTAACGGCTGACATCGTCACGCGCACCGTCGGCCGTCCCTGGCTGTGGCTTCAGGAAGTCACGTCCACGCTGTTCATTTATGCGATCTTCATCGGCGCGGCGGTCGCCACCCGCCGCAACGATCATTTGTACCTGACCGCGATCTCGGAGGCGTTGCATGGCACGCCCCGGCTGATCGTCGAGATCGTCATTCGAATCGTTGTTCTCGGCGTTGCGTTTTGCCTGATCTGGTTCGGGTACATCAATTATGTCAGGGGCTTCGGCAGTTTCCGGCTGCCGTCGGGCACGCCGATCGCCTCGCTCTATGCCGCTATCCCGTTGTCCGGCGTGCTGATCGCGCTGTTCACGATCGAGCAACTGGTGAACGGCATCTCAAAGGGGTTTGACCATCCCGAGCCGCCGGAAGAGGATTTTGTGATTCCGCCTGTTGATACCGGCGTCCAGAGGAGGGCGCAGCCGTGAGCGCACCGGTTATCCTGGCGCTGATGTCGTTCTGCTTCCTGTTTTTCGGTTATCTAGGCGTGCCCGTGCCATTTTCGCTGATGGCGGGCGTCTTCATCGGGGCGATGCTAACAGATGTTTCGCTGGCAGCGATCATCCAGAAGATCTTCGACGGCATGGATTCCGAAGCGCTGCTGGCGATTCCGTTTTTCCTGCTGGTCGGGGAACTCATGAGTTCGGCGAACGTCGTGGTGCGGATCGCCAACCTGTCGCTCTCGCTGGTCGGGCATATCCGGGGCGGGTTGTCGCAGGTCGTCGTCGTCTTCAGCATGTTTTTCTCGGAGATGTCGGGATCGACCACCGCCGATGTCGCGGTCATGAGCCGCGCGCTCGGTGGCCCGATGAAGCGCGAGGGCTACTCTCCCGCCTTTATCGCCGCGATCATCGCGTCCGCTTCCACCATTGCGGCGCTGGTGCCGCCGAGCATCACCGCCGTGGTCTACGGCGCGGTCGGCAACGTCTCGATCGCCGGACTGTTCATGGCGGGCGTCGTGCCGGGAATGATGATCGGCTTCGGCCTGATGATCTATTGCTATTTTTTCGGCCCCACCGGCATGCGCAAGGCGCGCGCGCCGTTTCGCCAGATCGCTTTCGCGGCCGGAGACGCCGCCCTTCCACTGATGATCCCGGTGATCCTGCTCGGCGGCATTCTCACCGGCTGGTTCACGCCGACGGAGGCTGGGGTCGTCGCGGTGATCTGGATCATCGCGGTGGTGATCCCCGCGCTCAATCGCGGGCATCTCAAGAAAATTCCCTATGACTTCTGTCTGGCCGGGCTGATCTTTTCACTGCCGCTGATTACCATCGGCGCCGCCAACGCCTTCGGCTGGATGCTGGCCTATCTGCGCGGCGCCATCGTCATCGCCGACTGGATCACTTCGATTGCCGGCAGCGACCCGCATATCATGATGCTGTTGCTGGTGTTGCTGTTCACCGTGGTCGGTGATTTCATCGAGCCAGTGCCGACCATCATCATCTTCATGCCGCTGGTGAATGCCTTGACCCAGGCCGGGGACATCAATGGCGTCCATATGGGCGTGGTGCTGATCGCGACGCTGGCGTTCGGGCTGATCACGCCGCCCTATGGGCTGGTGCTGCTGATGGCATCGAAATTCGTCGGCGTCAGTTTTGCCAAAGCGCTGCGCGCGGCGCTGCCGATCTACCTGGTGTTCCTGGTGACCATCACGTTTACGATCTATTTCCCGAAAGTGGTGTTGTGGCTGCCGAAGCAGGTGATCCCGGAATCGGTCGGCTGCTTCAAGTCGCCGGCAGGGACGGGATATATCTGCCCGAATTGAAGCGCTGCTCACAAAAGAACTAACGTCGTCCCCGCGAAGGCGGGAACCCATAACCACCAGCGTCGGTTTGGTTTAGAAGGCCTCCGCCCGATTGGCTGAATGAGGGGCCGCGGCGTATGGGTCCCCGCGTTCGCGGGGACGACTAGTGGAGAGGGCCCTGCTACTTCCCCTTGCTGGTGAACTTCTTCACCGCGACGTGGAATTCATCGGTGTGCATGCAGTCCATGATCTTCTCTGCTTCAGCATCGAGCTGCTGCTTGGTCGGGGTGACGGCGGCTTGGTAGATCAGCGACTTGGTGCAGCCGATCGCGGCCGGCGGATTCTGCGCCAGTCGATCGGCGAATTTTTGCGTCGCCGCTTTCAGTTCTGCCGCCGGAACAACCTTGGCGACCAAACCCCAATCACGCGCCTGCTGCGCGGAGAAGGTGTCCTCCGCAAGAAATATCTGCAACGCCCGGCGGGTGCCGACAGTGCCGACCATGCCGACTGTGCTGCCGCCATCCGGCGACACGCCGATCTTGGCATAGGCCGGTGTGAAGCGGGCGTCATCGCCCGCGATGCAGAGGTCGGCGACGAAGGCGAGCCCCATGCCCGCGCCGGCCGCAGATCCGTGAACACTGGATAGCACTAACTTCGGCATCCGTCGCACGGTCTCGATAAACGCGTGATAGTGTTTGAGCAGTTCACCGACCACGGGCGCGATGTTGTCGGAGGCAGCGGCGGCGCCGATAGTTTGCAGATCGCCGCCGGCGCAGAAGGCGCGGCCCTCGCCTTCGATCACAAGCACGCGGACGTCGTCGTTACCCTCGACCTCCGCACTGAGCTGCTCCAGCTTCTTCGCGATCGAAAGATCGATCGAGTTGAACGCGGCAGGCCGGTTGAGCGTGATCGTTGCGATCGGGCCTTCGATCCTGAGCAGCGCCGGATCGTCGGAAATGGAGGCTGTCGCGGGATCATGCGTTGGCATGTGAAAGGGCCTTAAGTCGAGAGGGAGCCCGGCATTTAAATAGCAGAAGGGAACAGGTGACAATCCCCGGGGAGGCTGCAAAATACGGAACATTCTCCCTCATGGTGAGGAGGCGCTCTTGCGCAGCCTCGAACCCTGGGGCCACAATGTACCCTCATCCTTCGAGGCGCGGCGAGGACGCCGCTCCTCAGGATGAGGACAATCAAGCGCAAACGCGCAAAGATGACCGGCGGGAAATGGCATGGCGAGAGACCAAACGACGTTGCGGCTGAACAACACGCTGCGTTGGCTCGACACCCTGCCGCTTCGCATCGTGCCGGCCTGACCGAATGGCACAAGGACCAGTCCTGATCGTCGGCGCCGGTCACGCGGGCTTCCAGCTCGCGGCATCGTTGCGGCAGCATGGCTATAGCGAGCGCGTCGGCCTGATCAACGATGAGGCGCATCTGCCGTATCAGCGGCCGCCTTTATCCAAAGCCTATCTGAAGGGCGCGGGCGGCCCGGACAGCCTGATGTTCCGGCCCGACAAGTTTTATCGCGAGCAGAATATCGAGCTGATAACCGATCGCGCCGTCTCCATCGATCGCAGCGCCCGCAAGCTGTTGCTCGCATCCGGCTCCTCGCTCGATTTTGCGCATCTGGTGCTGGCTACCGGCGCGCGCAATCGCCTGCTCGATATTCCCAACGCCAATCTGGAAGACGTGCGCTATCTGCGAACGCTGGATGAAAGCGAGGCGTTGCGGCGGCGGATCGCGTCGGGTCAACGTGTCGTCGTCATCGGTGCGGGCTTTATCGGCCTGGAGTTCGCCGCGACCGCCCGGGCCAAGGGCCTTGAGGTGGATGTGGTCGAACTCGGAGCGCGCGTCATGGCGCGCGCGGTGACCGCGGAAATCTCGGATTTTTTCCAGGAGCGCCACACCGCGGCGGGCATTCGCATTCATCTCGGCGTGCAGGCCACCAGCATCGAAAGCGGTGGTGCGAGCGTAACCGGTGTCGGCCTCAGCGACGGCCGCCATGTGCCGGCGGATTTTGTTGTGGTCGGCGTCGGGGTCTTGCCCAATGTCGAGCTGGCTGAGGAAGCCGGCCTGTCGGTCGCGGCGGGAATCATCGTCGACGAGCAATTGCTGACGCCGGATCCAAACATCTCGGCGGTCGGCGATTGCGCGCTGTTCGCAAGCCCGCGCTTCGGCGCTGAGCTGCGGCTTGAGTCCGTGCAGAACGCCACCGACCACGCGCGCTGCGTGGCGGCGCGGCTGACCGGCGACGCCAGGACTTATGATGGCCTGCCGTGGTTCTGGAGCGATCAGGGCGAGGACAAGCTTCAGATCGCAGGTCTGACCACCGGATACGATCGGGTCGTAGTGCGCGGCGACCGCGGGCAGCGATCGTTCTCGGCATTTTGCTACAAATCCGGGCAGCTCGTCGGCGTCGAGTCGATCAATCGTGCGTCGGACCACGTGTTCGGCCGCCGTATCCTCGCCATCAACCGGTCGATCAAACCGGAACAGGCGGCTGATCTCAGCTTCGATTTGAAGGGTGCGCTGACTTAGATTGATTTTGTTCGTCGTCCCTTCGAAAGCAACGCGTTCGCGGGGACGATTGGTGGAGAGCGTCACTGCGCATATTTTATTCCTGAGATAGCTTTGTTGCTGCGAGACTCAAGTTATGCCCGGACTTCGAACTCCTGCCTGACAGCTTCGATATCGGAAAGCGTCGGCAATCCGGCCTCGTTGCCGAGACGCTGAATTTTGTAGCTCGATGCCGCCCGCGCGAAATCGAAATGGTCCTGCCAGCTTTTGCCGGGATTACTGAGGTAGGAATAGACATAAGCGCCGTGGAATACGTCGCCAGCGCCGTTGGTATCGAGCACGCGTTCGCGCGGAATCGGAAGCGCGGGCAGCGTACGAATGGCGCCGCTCTCGTCGTACCAGAGCAGGCCGCGTTCTCCCATGGTCACGCCGCCAACCCGGCAGCCGCGGCTCTTGAGATAATCCAGCATCTTTTCGGGCGTGAGATCCATCTGCTCGCACAGCCGTTCGGCGACGATAGCGACGTCGATGAATTCCAGCAGCTCATGGGTGTTGGTCCGAAGACCGCCGCCATCGAGCGATGTCAGGATACCGGCCTCGCGGCAAAGCTTGGCATAATGGATCGCGGCATCCGGCTGGTGACCGTCGACATGCAGCGCGCGGCAGCCGCCGAGGTTCAGAAGCGGGAAGGGGTGGATATGCTCGTCGTCGCGGCAGCGCACGATCGCCCGCTTGCCGTCCTTTGGCATGATGAACGACAGCGACGAGGAATTGACCTTGCGCGGATGGATCGAGATTCCGTACTTCGCGCTCATGTCCTGAAACATCCGGCCGAGCCAGTCATTGGCTACGGTGGCGATCAGGTCCGGCACGATTCCGAGCTTGGCACAGCAGAATGCCGCCGTCACCGCGTTGCCGCCGAACGAGACCGCATAGGCCGATGCGACATGTTTTTCGTCGCCGGTCGGCAAGTGATCGGTAATGAAGGTGACGTCGATATAGGTTTGTCCGATGAAGAGGGCCTGCATAAAGTTATCCGTCTTGCGCTGATGGGTGGTCCTGGCGGCACCCCACACTAGCACCTGTTATCGCGGAAGATTCGCTAAAATTATTCGCGAGCCTGCCGCCGTAATCGCTTGAGATAACCATGTGGCCGGACTACGACCATCTTCGGGCATCGCCGGTGTGCCGCGCCGGTCTAACAGCCTGCGGCTGTTTTGAGTTCCTGGCAGAGAAGGGGAGGGAACGATGACGGTCTATTCCGGTCCAGTGTTCGACATGGCGGTGAACCAGTTCGGTGTTATCGCCAATCATCTGTCGATCCCGATGGACGAGCGCGACCGCCTGCTGTTGCCGAAACGGGCGATCACGATCTCCTGTCCGATCCATCGCGACGACGGCACGATTGCGGTGTTTGAAGGTTATCGCGTGCAGCATCACCTCACTCTTGGTCCGACCAAGGGCGGCACCAGGTTTGCCCCCAGCGTCGATATCGGCGAGGTGGCCGCGCTTGCGATATGGATGAGCTGGAAATGCGCGCTGGTCGGCTTGCCCTACGGCGGCGCCAAGGGGGGCGTTCGCGTCGATCTCTCGACGATTTCCAAACTTGAACTGGAAGCGCTGTCGCGGCGCTATATGCAGGAGATGATTCCGTTCGTCGGGCCGCATACCGACGTGATGGCGCCGGACATGGGCACCAACGAGCAGGTGATGGCCTGGTTCATGGACACCTATTCGATGTATCAGGGCCGCACCGTCACCGAGATCGTTACCGGCAAGCCGGTGGCGTCCGGCGGCACGCTGGGACGACGGGAAGCGACGGGCCGCGGCGTCGCGCATCTCGCCAAACGCGTGTTAAACGAACTTTCCATCAACCTGAGCACCGCCACCGCGGTGATCCAGGGTTTTGGCAATGTCGGTTCCCACGCGGCGCTGGAGTTGCATCAGTTCGGTCTGAAGATAATCGCGGTCAGCGATCACACCGGCGCGCTTCACGACGCAACGGGTCTGGATATTCCAGCGCTGATGCGGCATGCCGGCACGCACGGCAGCATCGCCGGCTTTTCCAACCAGCTGCATTTCGACCCCGCTCAAATTCTAACGCTGCCCTGCGATGTACTGGTGCCGGCGGCAATGGAGCGCGTGATCGACGCACACGTCGCGGAAAACCTGAAATGCCGGGTACTGGCTGAAGGCGCCAACGGACCGACCACGCCGGACGCCGACCTGGTGCTGGAAAAACGCCAGGACGAAATTTTCCTGATACCGGACATCCTGTGCAATTCCGGCGGTGTCGTGGTCAGCTATTTCGAATGGGTACAGGACCTGCAGCAACTTTTCTGGGAAGAAGAGGAAGTGATGCGGCGCGAATATCATATTCTCGATCGCGCCTTCGACCAGATGGTGATGCGCTCGAAAGCCGACAAGATTCCCCACCGCACCGCCGCGATGGCGATCGGTGTGGAAAAGGTCCGCGCCGCCAAGAATACGCGGGGACTTTTCCCGTGATCACCGGGCTCGATCACGTCGTCATTTTGATTGGCGATATCGCGGCGGCCGAATTGGCCTATCAAACGCTGTTTGCGCGCGCGCCGGCGTGGCGGAACACCGGGGACGGCGCCGACCGCGTATTGTTCACGCTCGACAACATGACGCTGGAGCTGATGTCGCCCAACGGTGACGGCGCGGCCGCAGATCGGATTCGTACTGTCATTGCGGAGCAGGGCGAGGGGCTGGCGAGCATCTGTTTTCGAGCCAGTGACATTACGAAAATGCATCGCAGGCTCGATCGGCTCACGCTGAAGCCGGAGCCGGTCGCACATATTGAGAGCCGCGACACGATTTCAGGCGCAACCTTGTCGTGGAAGCGGACTCGCGCGGCGACCGAGGCCACGCGCTGCGTCCGGTTGTTCTTCCTTGAACTGGCGAAAGAGCGCCCGCTCTCGGTCCGAACCGCTCCGGCGTCGATCAATGCGATGGATCATGTGGTGATCTCGACCGCGGATCCCGAACGCGCCGCCGCGCTCTACGGGGCGCGGCTCGGGCTCGACATGGCGCTCGACCGTTCGCATCCGGATTGGGGCCGGCTGATGTTCTTCCGCTGCGGCGACCTCATCGTCGAGGTCGTGCACCGGCCGGGGAAGGACGTCACGGCGGACAAGGCGCATGACAGGCTCTGGGGCCTGAGCTGGCGTGTCGCCGACATCGACGCGACGCGGGCGCGGCTCGCCTCGACAGGCGTCGACGTGTCGGAGGTGCGCACCGGCCGTAAGCCGGGGACGCGGGTGCTCACCGTGCGCAACGGCACCTGCGGCATCCCCACCCTGCTGGTCGAGCGGACGGCTAGATCGGCGTGATTTCCCAACGACGGGTCTTCCTGTTTTGGCCAAGGCAAGGCGAATGGCTGGTGCCGACCAAAGACATTCTCGACGACCGGGGTATGATGGGCGACGGCGTGATTGACATCGAATTGGTGCGCAGCGCGGCCGGCTATTCCGAGATCGAGATTTTCTCCAGCGATGGTGGGACAAGCCGAGGCTGCGGTTTTGCAGGCCTGCATCGCACGGCATCGGTCGGTGGTTTAGGTTGACAATAAGGCGCGCGAGCTGCCCATCACACACGGCACGCTCAAAAATCCACGGAAGCGAACGCGGCCGCCTCTCACAGGCGCGCCATTCAGGGCGTAATCCGGAAACCGCGCCAGGAAGCGCGAAATCGCGATTGCGCCTTCGAGCCGCGCCAATGCCATCCCCGCGCATTGATGTGCGCCGGTGCCGAAAGCGAGATGCCGGTTCGGCATGCGGCCGATGTCGAGGTTTTCCGGGTCGGTGAATTGCCTGGGATCGCGGTTCGCAGCCCCGATGCACAGCGTTACCGGCGTGCCGGCGGCCAGCGAAATGCCGCTGAGTTCGACGCGCTCCGTCGTCATGCGGTTGCCGAGCTGGTTCGAGCTTTCAAACCGCAGAATTTCCTCGACAGCGGTCTTGATCAGATCAGGCTTTTCGATCAGCCGCTTTTTCTGGCTGGGATTTCCCGATAACGCCACCAGTCCGTTGCCGATCAGATTGGTGGTGGTCTCATGCCCGGCGTTGAGCAGGAAGATGCAGTTGTGCAGCAATTCCTTTGATGTCAACTGCTCGCCATTGTCTTCACCCTGGATGAGGCGCGTCAACACGTCGCGTTCGGGATTGCCGGGCTTGGCCCGCCGGCGCTCGACCAGAATTTCCAGGTAAGCGAGAAAATCTTTCACCGCCTTGTTGCCGCTTGCAAAAACTTCCGCTGATATCACCGGCTCCAGTGCGCCCAAAATCGCCAGCGACCAGTCTCGCAAGGGTTCTCGCTCTTCCATGGGGACATCGAGCAGATTGCCGATCACTTGAACGGGGATCGCGGATGCAAAATCCCCGATCAGCTCAGCGCTGCCTTTCGCGGCAAGGGAACCAAGCAACCGATCCACCAGCGCGGTCAGATCGGGCTCCATTTCCGCGATTGCGCGCGGCGACAGCGCGCCCATGATCAGCCGCCGCACCCGGGTATGCGCAGGCGGATCGTTGAAGACGAGACTGGTGGTGTGGTGCTCGTAGAGCAGCGAATCGCCGTATTTCGGCGCAAACTCCTTCTTCTTGTCGGAGCTGAAGAGTTTCGTGCTCTTGTAGGCGCTGACCAGATCGTCATAGCGGGTGAGAAAGTAGGAGCCGTTGGGCATGAGCTTGACCGGCTCATGCTCCCGCAGTGCACGATAAGTCGGGTAGGGGTCGGCATAGAACTCCGGCGTCAGTTTCTCGAGGTCGAACCTTGCCGCCAGCTCTCGCGCGTTCGCATTCATGCTGCCATACTCTTTGGTGGAGACCGATATGCCGTTTTTGGTCTTCCTGAAACCGCGGCTCCCTCTAAAGTCCCGCACCGAAATACAGTCTTGCCTACCCGACTGGAAATGAAAATGCACGCCCGCACTGAAGCTCCCACCGAACCTGCTGCCGAAACCACTCCCACTTGGCCGGAGGATATTTTTACGATTTTGCAGCGGTTCGATGTCCGTCAGGTGCCTTACGTTCCGGATGCCGGGCATTCGCAGCTGATCGAGCGCGTTCTGGGCGCATCCACGATGCGCGCGGTGCCTTTGACGACGGAGGAAGAAGGCGTGGCGCTCCTGGCCGGCGCCTGGGCCGGCGGCCAGCGCGGCGTGCTGTTGATGCAGTCGAGCGGCGTCGGCAATTGCGTGAACATGCTGTCGCTGGCGCAAATTTTCCGCTTTCCGTTCCTGACGCTGGTGACGATGCGCGGCGAATGGGGCGAATTCAATCCCTGGCAGGTGCCGATGGGGTCGAGCACCGCGGGCGTGTTCGAATTGTCCGGGATCAAGGTGTTGCGGGCTTCTCGCCCCGAAGAGGTGCGCGAGGTCGTCGAGGCTGCGGCCGGGCAGGCTTACAACGCGTGCACGCCGACCGCCGTTCTGCTGTCACAGCGCCTGATCGGCGCAAAGGTTTTCACCAAATGAGCAAAGCAAACCTTCTCGAACGGCGCAGCGTCGTCGCCAGCCTGCTGGCGGAGCGCAAGGATGCTATCGTGGTCGGCGGGCTGGGCGCCTCGACCTACGATATCGCCGCTGCCGGCGATCACGACCGCAATTTCTATCTGTGGGGCGCCATGGGCGGCGCGGTCATGATCGGGCTGGGCGTTGCGCTCGCGCAGCCGAAGCTGCCGGTCGTCGTGATAACGGGTGATGGCGAGATGCTGATGGGCATGGGGAGTCTCGCGACCGTCGGGCTGCAAAAACCCAAAAACCTCACCATCATCGTGCTCGATAATGAGGTCTACGGCGAGACAGGCGGGCAGGCGAGCCACACCGCGGCCACGGTCGACCTCGTCGGTGTCGCCCGGGCTTGCGGGATATCAGATGCCCGCGCGATCGCTACCATGGTTGATATCGAGGCGTTTGCGCCTGGCATGCAGGACGTCTCAAGCGGGCCGCGCTTTGCCAGCATCAAGATCGACAGCGCGAATCTCGAACGCGTGCTCTCCAGCCGCGACGGCACCTTCATCGTGACCCGCATCCGCGGTGCGCTCGGGTTTGGGCCGATCTAGACCAGAGTCTAGCGTTGCGGAACTCCGTGCCGGCTCTATGGAGAAGCCGGAACAGGCTAGGGCGAACGAGCTCAGCTTTTTCGCTGACGACGCGCAATGCGGCGGGTGCCCTGACCGAACGAGCGACAATATTCTTGTCAACTTCCACGAAAATGTGCGGCGAAACGACAACGTCTGCGAGCGTTCTTGTGCCTGTTAGGGAGCATGACCATTTTACCGCACTAATTCAGATCGACTTCGGCTATATTGCTCAAAATTGTGCGCGATAAAAAAATTGAGCGCCTTGTGCCAAAAGGAGATCGTGTGCGTAGGGGAGGGAGTACTCCATGTCCATCATTCTTCTGATTGAGAAAAGGTTGTTCCTTCGAAATTGCCTTCATGATTGCTTCGACAGGTCGTATCCAGATCACGAGATAGTTGCGTTTGGTAGTCTGGCCGAATGGCGCGACTCAACTGAAAAGAAAAAGCTGAAGCCCGCCCTGGTCATATATTTCGCCCCCGCGGGAATAGGCCTCATGATGAAGAGAGAATTCGAACGGCTTGAGGCCCTTGTACCCAATACCCCTATTGTCGTTGTTTCCGACACCGCGAACCCCGACGAGATCATGCGAATCATTGGTAATGGTGCGCGCGGCTACATCCCAACAAGCATGCCGTATCATCTCGCCGTCGAGGCAGTCCGCTTTGTCGAGGCCGGCGGCACGTTTGTGCCAGCGGCCAATCTTCTTGCTGGCCGTGACCGGCACAAACAACCGGCGGGAGCAAGTGCTCTAACAGAGCGGCAAATGAAGGTCGTCGAGGCCGTCGGCCACGGTTTCGCAAACAAACAAATCGCCTACAAACTTAAGATGAGCGAGAACACCGTGAAAGTGCATCTCAGGCACATCATGAAGAAGCTGAATGTGAGAAACAGGACGGAGATCGCGATAATGACGCGACGCCTTCTGGATGAGACCAGCGAACGCAAGTCCGGCGGCAAAGCTGGTTCTTCCCAGGACCGACCTTCACTTTGAAGCCACGTTGATATTCACGTACTGGTCCCGGAGTTAATTGCCTTTTCAATGACAGGCAGGATGCCACCCACCCGGCGTCGACCATTGAAAGTGATCGACCCCATGGGCTTGGGCGGGCGGTCATGAAATAACCGGCGTGCTGGCCACCAACTGATTTTGAGTCGGACCGAGTCTGGTGCACTGCAGCAAATCCTTGACATTTGCTAAGGTGAGTGTTTACTCACGAGCATGAGCACAGTGCGCATGACCGGGGACTTGCGACGGCAATTGATCTTGGGCGCCGCGAAGCGCTGCTTCGCGCGCCATGGCTTCGCGGGGACCACGACCAAAAGTGTCGCGGCGGCGGCCTCAATTTCGGAGGGGTTGCTGTTCAAGCACTTTTCATCGAAATCGGCGCTGTATGCAGAGATCCTCGCGGAAGAGTGCGAGGCGGATCCTGCGCTGCATCGGTTGCTGGGACTAGAGCCGTCGACAGAAACGCTTGTCGTGCTGATCCGCCAGATGGTCCGCCATTTCCAGCAGGTGGCTGACGCTCCCGATCAGCAGGAAGCCCAGCGTCTCAGGCTGATGGTCACCAGCCATCTCGACGACGGAGAATTCGCGCGGCTGATTTATCAGAAAATTGGAAATTTGATCGGACCTGTTTTCACCTCATCGCTGGAGCGGGCGGTAGAAGCAGGGGACGCCTCACGGATCGGATGCGAGCCACTGAACCTTTTCTGGTTTGCGCATCACACGGTGCTGATGGCGACGCTGGCGCGGCTGCCGTCCGTTCCTTGCCTCTCCTACGCCAATGCCGCCGATCTCGAACGCCAGGTTTGCGAATTCATTCTTCGCGGAATTGGATTGAACGAAACCGCAGTTGCCTCTCATCTGGATCGGGAACTGTCGCCCGATCCGGGGCAGCCGGTAATTGCAGAAGGTGCATGACATGAACGTTGTGACGGAAGCCAATATCTCGGGCAGGGTGATTACCGAGAAGCCGCGCCCGCGTCCGGTTCGAATGACGCGCTGGTTCATTATCGTCGGGCTGCTGCTCGCGGTGCTGGTAGGCGGACTCGTTGGTTTTAACGCGTTCCGCACCAAGATGATCACGCAGTTTTTCGCCAACAACAAGCCGCCGCCGGCCTCCGTGAGCGTTGCCGAGGCGAAGACCGAAGTGATACCCAACTTGCTGACCGCAGTCGGTGATCTTGCCGCCGTACATCAGGTGAATGTCACTTCCGATGTGAGCGGTCGCATCACCGACATCATGTTCACCGCCGGTTCCACCGTGAAGGCTGGAAGTCCGCTGGTGCAATTGTTCGACGGGCCCGAACAAGGCGATCTCGCGAGCTTCAAGGCGGTGGCCACCGGCGCGCAGCTGTCGCTGGATCGCGCCAAACAACTCGCGGCGCGTCAGTTCGGTCCGCAATCGACGGTCGATGCCGCGCAGGCCACGTATGACCAGGCCAATGCGGGCATCGCCAAGACCGAGGCGCTCATCTCGCAGAAGTTGGTGCGCGCGCCGTTCGACGGCGAACTCGGCGTCCGTCACGTGGAGGTCGGTCAGTTCCTCACCGCGGGCACGCAGATCGTATCGTTGACCGATTTGTCGGAGCTGTACGCCAACTTCACGGTGACCGAAAAGGGCAGCGCACAGCTCAAGGTCGGACAGACCGTCCGTGTCGCGGTTGACGCCTATCCCGGCCGCACCTTTGAGGGAAAGATCACCGCGATCGAACCCCAGATCAGCACCGATACGCGCAACATCCATGTTCAGGCGACGATCGCCAACCCCGACCACATCCTCAAACCGGGCATGTTCGCAACCACGACGGTGGTGCTTCCCGACAAGCCGGCGGTAGTCACCATTCCTGAAACAGCTGTCGACTATACCCTTTACGGCGACTCCGTTTTCCTCATTACCGAGAAGAAAGAGGATAATGGCAAGACCAGCCTGACCGCCGTTCGCACCTTCGTGCGGACCGGTAACCGGCTTAACGGACGAGCCGAAATCCTCAGCGGGTTGAAGGCCGGCGATCGCGTGGTCGCCGTCGGCCAACTCAAGCTGCAATCGGGAGCGGCAGTGGCGATCTCAACCGACGGACCTCCGCCGGTTCCGGCTAGCCCGCCGCGTTACTAAGGCATGATCCGGAAAACCGGGACCCGGTTTTCCGAAAAGGTCATGCTCAAACAGAAACTAGAGATTAGATCATGATCCGATTCAAAATCGGATCATGATCTAACGATCGGAGCGCATCGCGATGGTCTGGACCGATATTTTCATCAAGCGACCCGTGTTGTCCGTGGTCGTCAGTCTGCTGATTCTTCTGATCGGCTTCAGGGCGGCGACCAGCCTGCCGATCCGGCAGTATCCGAAACTGTCGAATACGGTCGTCAACGTCACCACGGCCTACCCCGGTGCGTCGGCTGATTTGATTCAGGGATTCATCACGACGCCGATCGAGCAGGCCGTCGCGTCCGCTGAGGGCGTCGACTACATGACCTCCTCTTCGGTGCAGGGAACCAGCACCATCCAGGTCTACATCAAGCTGAATTTCGATCCGAACCAGGCGTTGACCGAGGTCCTCGCCAAGGTGAACTCGGTCAAATATCTGATTCCAAAAGAATCGAACGATCCGGTGGTGACCAAGACGACGGGCCAAACCACGGCGGTGATGTATCTCGGCTTCTCCAGCGAAGTGCTGTCGGGATCGGCGATATCGGACTATCTGACGCGCGTGGTTCAGCCGGTGCTTTCCACCGTCGATGGCGTTGCTTCGGCCGATATTCTGGGCGGTCAGACTTTCGCGATGCGGCTGTGGCTCGACCCCGCCCGCATGGCGGGTCGCAACGTTTCGCCGGACGACGTTTCCGCGGCGATCAGGGCAAATAACTTTCAGGCCGCGGCGGGGCAGGCCAAGGGCTATTTCACCGTCTCCAACGTGTCGACCAACACCGATCTTAAAAACCTCGATCAGTTCAGGCGCATGATCGTCAAATCCAAGGACGGCGGGTTTGTGCGAATGGAGGACATCGCGACCGTCGAACTCGCGGCGCAAAGTACCGACGCCAGCGTCGCCTTCAACGGTGAGCATGCAATCTTTATCGGCGTGCAGGCGACGCCGCAGGGCAATCCGCTGACACTGGTCAAGGGTGTCCGCGCGCTCTTTCCGGAACTTGAACGCAATCTGCCGCCGTCGATGAAAATGAAAGTCGCCTACGATTCGACTAAATTCATTCAATCGTCGATCGACGAGGTCGAGAAAACCTTGGGCGAGTCGATCATCATCGTGGTTGTGGTGATCTTCCTGTTCCTCGCATCGCTCCGATCGGTGATCATCCCCGTGGTGACCATTCCGCTCTCGCTGGTTGGCGTGTGCAGCCTGATGCTGATGATGGGCTTCAGCATCAATCTGCTGACGCTGCTGGCGATGGTGCTGGCGATCGGGCTCGTTGTGGACGACGCCATCGTCGTGGTGGAAAATATCCATCGGCATCTGGAGGAAGGTAAACCTCCCGTGCAGGCAGCCATCCAGGGCGCGCGCGAGATCGTCGGTCCCGTCATCTCCATGACCATTACGCTGGCCGCCGTGTATGCGCCGATCGGCTTTCTCGGCGGCCTCACCGGTTCGCTGTTTCGCGAATTCGCGTTCACGCTGGCCGGCTCGGTCATCGTTTCCGGCGTGATCGCACTGACCCTTTCGCCGATGATGTGCTCGGTTTTCCTCAAAAGCGCCGATGAGGGACGATTTGCAAGGCTCGTCAACAAGGTTTTTGGATCGGTCACGCGCTGGTATGGCCGCCAGCTCGATCGTTCGCTCGATTATCGTCCGATCACGGGGTTGTTCGCGCTGACCATCCTCGGACTCGTTGGCTTCCTCTATATGCATACCTCGAAGGAACTCGCACCCGAGGAAGATCAGGGCATCGTCTTCGCTGTGACCAAAGCACCGAAATACGCCAACATCGATTATTCGGACTTTTACGGCGAAAAGCTCGACAAAGTATTCTCCAGCTTCCCGGAAACAGATCTTCGCTTCGTCCTGAACGGCATCAACGGTCCGCAAAACGGAATTGCCGGCATGCTGCTCAAACCGTGGGACGAGCGCGAGCGCTCCTCGATCAAGCTGAAACCGCTGGTCCAGGCGCAGCTCAGCAAGATCGAAGGCGTCAATGCATTTGCGTTCAACCTGCCGCCGTTGCCCGGCGGTCCGGGAGGATTGCCGGTGCAGATGGTGATCAACTCCACCAATGGATTTCAGTCGGTCTACGAGGAAATGCTGAAGCTGAAGGAGGCCGCGCGCAAGAGCGGGCTGTTCATCGTCTCAGACAGCGATCTCGATTTCAACCAGCCGGTCGTGCGGGTGAAGATTGACCGCTCGAAGGCGAGCGATCTCGGCGTCACCATGCAGAGCATCGGCAATACGCTCGCGACGCTGCTCGGCGGAAACTACGTGAACCGCTTCAACCTCGAGGGACGATCGTATCAGGTCATTCCGCAGGTGCCGCGCGACAGGCGGCTGTCGCCCGAGGCGCTCGGCGGATACTATGTGGCGACGGCGACGGGCCAGCAGGTGCCGCTGTCGACACTGGTATCGATCGAAACAGCGACCGATCCCAATGCGCTGACGCATTATAATCAATTGAACTCCGCCACCTTCCAGGCGGTGCCGATGCCCGGCGTAACGGTTGGGCAGGCGGTCGACTTCCTGGAGGGAGCGGCCAAGAATCTGCCTGCCGGGTTTACTCACGACTACCTCGCGGATTCCCGGCAATATGTGCAGGAAGGAAACCAGCTCGCGGTTACCTTTGGCTTTGCGCTCATCATCATCTTCCTGGTGCTGGCGGCGCAATTCGAGAGCCTGCGCGATCCGCTGGTCATCATGATCAGCGTTCCGATGGCGATCGTCGGTGCGTTGATTCCACTGTTCTTCGGCGCCGCCACGATGAACATCTACACCCAGGTCGGATTGCTCACGCTGGTAGGCCTGATCAGCAAGCACGGCATCCTGATGGTGGAGTTCGCCAACGAGTTGCAGCTCAAGGAAGGTCTCGACAGGCGCTCGGCGATCGAGATGGCGGCGCGGGTCCGGCTTCGCCCGATTTTGATGACGACCGCGGCGATGGTCACCGGGTTGCTGCCGCTTCTGACGGCGACGGGAGCAGGCGCGGCGAGCCGGTTCTCAATCGGACTTGTCGTCGTCGCGGGCATGTCGATAGGTACCCTGTTCACGCTGTTCGTGCTGCCTGCGGTCTATGTGGCGATCGCCACCGATCACAGGGCGGGTGCTGAATCCGAGCGGGCCAGGGAGATCGCGGATTTCGATCTGGGTCCGAAGGCTCTCAAGCCGACCTGAGCAAAGCAAGTGCACCTCATGCGACAGCGGCGTTGATCGCCGTCGTCGCTTTCGCGTTGTCTCGTGATCCCTGACAGGGGCTCTTTTTACAGAGCGTCCAAAACCAGGATGCCACGATGAAGCGGCGCGTCGGATTTTCCCGCACTGCGGCAAGAGACAAGCCCGTACCTTCTTGCTAAATTGGGCGGGATGAGCATTTCCCTCCATCCCGACACGCCTGAGGGCCGAACGCTGGCGGCATCGCCTGCAGCGGGTGCGGAGCCGGCGTTGGCTCCATCCGGGACAAAGGTCCGCAGCCGGCTGTTCACCAAATACGTCGCCTTGTTTGTCGCGGTGGTGGGTGTCGCGCTGCTATCGAACGGGATTTTCGAGGTTTTCTTCTATTATCGCGAACACAAGGCGGCCCTGATCCGCATTCAGCACGAACAGGCCGAGGCGGCGGCGGCCAAAATCGGCCAGTTCATCAAGGAAATTGAAAGTCAGCTCGGCTGGACCACCCAGTTGCCGTGGTCTGCGGGCTCGATCGAGCAGCGCCGATTCGATGCCTTGCGGCTATTGCGGCAGGTGCCGGCCATCACCGAACTGGCGCAGGTCGATTCGACTGGCAAGGAGCGGCTGCGGGTGTCACGTCTCGCCATGGATGTCGTGGACTCAGGGCTCGACCTCTCAAAGGATCCGAAATTCACCGAAGCCGTCGCCCGCAAGGTCTATTACGGGCCGGTGTACTTCCGCCGCGAGTCCGAGCCTTACATGACGCTATCGCTGGCCGGCACCCGCAAGGACGCCGGGGTCAGCATCGCCGAGGTCAATCTCAAGCTGATCTGGGACGTGGTGTCGCAGATCAGGGTCGGCGAGCGGGGTCATGCCTATGTGGTCGGCGCGCAGGGCCGCCTGATCGCGCATCCCGACATCAGTCTGGTGCTGCGCAACACCGACATGTCGAAGCTGTTGCAGGTGCAGGCTGCACGGGCCGAAGGTGCAGGCGCTGGTTCCGATTCATTGGAGGGCACCCGGAACATCCAGGGGCAGGAGGTGCTGACGGCATCTGCGCCGATCGCGCCGCTCGGCTGGACGATGTTTGTCGAATTGCCCGTGGAGGAGGCCTACGCGTCGCTCTACGCCGCGTTGCAGCGCCTGGCCATCGTGCTGCTGGGCGCGTCGATTTTCGCGGTGCTCGCGGGAATATTCCTGGCCCGTCGCATGGTCGGCCCGATCCAGGCTCTGAGGGCGGGCGCCGAGCGCATCGGTGGCGGCGATTTCGCCCAGCGTATCTCGATCAGGACCGGCGACGAGCTCGAAGGCCTCGCCGACCAGTTCAACGACATGGGCGCCCGGCTGCAGGAGTCTTATGCAGACCTGGAAAAGAAGGTTGAGCAGCGCACGGCAGAGCTGAGCGAATCGCTGCAATTCCAAACGGCGACCTCTGAAGTTCTGAAGGTCATCAGCAGCTCTCCGGACTCGCTGCAGCCGGTGCTCGATGGAATCGTTAGTACAGCCCGCGAGCTTTGCGGCACCGACACATCCACGATTTTCCTGCTGAGCGAAGGAAAATTCAAAATCGCTGCAGCCTCGGGCGCGTTGCCCGAATACATCGACTTCTTGCGAAGCAATCCGATCTCGCCCGATCAAGCCGGATCGTCAACTGCCCGCGCCGCGCGTGAGAAGCGCACGATCCACATTCCCGATATCAGTGCGGATCCCGAATTCGGCCAAGGCCCGATGGCGATCGGTGACCGTCGAGCACTGCTTTCGGTGCCGCTGATCCGCGAGGACCAGGCGATCGGCGTGATTACCATGCGTCAGTCTCACATGAGGCCATTCACCGCCCGCCAGATCGAGGTTGTTGAAACTTTTGCGGACCAGGCGATTATCGCAATTTCGAATGTGAGATTGTTCGAGGTAGTTCAGGAGCGAACGCGCGAATTGTCGCAATCGCTCGAGGACCTTCGCACCGCGCAGGATCGCCTGGTGCAGACCGAGAAGCTCGCTTCGCTGGGCCAACTCACCGCCGGCATCGCGCACGAAATCAAGAATCCGCTCAATTTCGTCAACAATTTCTCGGCGCTGTCGGCGGAATTGATCGATGAACTGAATGAGGTGCTCAAGCCCGCTGCGCTCGATGACAAGACGCGGGAGGAGATTGACGAGCTTACGCATATGCTGAAGGGTAATCTCGAAAAGGTGGTGCAGCACGGCAAGCGCGCCGACTCGATTGTGAAAAACATGCTGCTGCATTCGCGCGAAGGGTCGGGCGAACACCGGCCCGCGGATATCAACGCGATCGTCGAGGAAAGCCTCAATCTGGCCTATCACGGCGCGCGCGCGGAGAAATCCGGCTTTAACATCACGTTGCGGCGCGACCTCGATCCCGCTGCCGGCATGATCGACCTGTATCCGCAGGAAATCACGCGGGTGTTTCTCAATCTGATTTCAAACGGCTTCTACGCCGCCACCAAGCGCAAGGAAGCCGGCGAGGAGGGCTTTGAGCCGACACTGAGCGCGACCACGAAAAACCTCGGCAACAGGGTGGAAATCCGGATTCGCGATAACGGCACCGGAATCCCATTGGCAGTAAAGGAGAAAATGTTCAATCCCTTTTTCACCACCAAACCCGCGGGCGAGGGTACCGGACTTGGCCTGTCGATGAGCCACGACATCGTCGTGAAACAACATGGCGGCAAGATCGACGTCAATACTGAGCCGGGCGCATTTACCGAATTCATTATCACGCTGCCGCGGACGGCGGCCGCACAAACAGCTACGGGAGGCTCAAATTGAGCGTTTACATACTCGTTGTCGATGACGAGCCCGATGTCGAGGCGTTGTTCCGCCAGCAGTTCCGGCGCGATCTGCGCTCGGGGCGCTTCACGATGGAGTTCGCCCCATCGGCGCCTGCGGCGTTGGCCCGCGCCGCAAACGTGGCCGATCCGTCGTTGATCCTGATTTTGTCTGACATCAACATGCCGGGCATGAGCGGGCTAGAGATGCTGCCGAAGGTGCGCGCGGAGCGGCCCGATGTTCCCGTGATCATGATCACTGCTTATGGCGACGCGGAAACGCGGCGCAAGGCGATCGAAAAGGGCGCGATAGGCCTGCTGACA
>DASXJV010000098.1:0-11966 GCA_036497205.1 Bradyrhizobium sp. | reverse complement strand
GGACGATTCCGCGGGGTTTCCCAACGCCGCAATCGTTAACGCGGGTTGGATTCCGGTTTCTGGGAAGAGTCAACAGGACTCAGGGGAGCCCACCCCGGCGCAGAGCCTGTCATCGAGCCGTGCTTCGCGCGGACCCGTTGGACTGGACCCTCCCCTTTCAGGGGGAATTTTGGCATCTCCTGGCATCCGGTGGTACCGCCTGAACCGATGTAACACACTGAAAACACACGCATTTTCTTGATGCGGCTCTATATGGCTCCATGCTAACGTATTCCGACATTTTGGATACGAACCGGAGACTGGAGCCCGTTCGATATGCCGAAGCCGCGCAATAGCAAAGTAGAGTCCGCCAGCCAGCGCCTCAAGCTGGAAGCCCGCCGCAGCCCATACTGGACCCGCCTCGCCCCCGGCATCGCCCTCGGCTATCGCCGCAATGAAGGCGCCGGTTCATGGGTGGTGCGCTCCAATGATAGGCACGGCGCGGAATGGACGAAGCGGATCGCCATCGCCGACGACCTGGAGCCCGCCGCACCGCCACTGGTGCTCACCTTCTACCAAGCGCAGGACGTAGCGCGCCAGCTGGCGCGCGGATCGCCACCTTTCCCGACTTTGTACGGGCCAGCTCCAGGCGTGCCGCCACCACCGCCAGAGCCGCCGCCACGCGCTGTCGCCGGCATGCCGAGCGATGCCTTCATCACCCTGGCGCCGCCGAAGCTGCCGCCGCCATAGCCGCCACCGTCATAGCTTGCGGGCGGCAGGAAGATGCTGTTGGTCTGCTCCAGAACCCCGGTCAGCTTCTTGAGCTGATCGGTGTTTTCCTTCTGCCCGAAGATGCGTTCACGCACGCCCTGGATTGACAGCGCTTCCGGGTTTCGAGCGTCGTCGGCGCGGCGGCCAAGGATCGCATTTCGATTTTCCCGATCCCACATCAGTGCCTTGAAGTCCTTGCCTTGAGCATCGGCAGGTGACTGACCGAACAACTGTCTTGCATAGTGCCCGATGACACTCTCGTCGCGCCCGAACACCGGATCATTGGCTTGCTTGGCCAGCTCCAGCTTCTTCAGGATGCGGTCGAGCACCGTCTCGGCTGCATTGAGGCCCCACTGCAGCGGGCCGCTCTTCAACCGCTCGTCGTTCATGATGGTGATGATGTCTTTCCACTTGCCCTCGATCCTGCCCAGCTGGTTGGAATAGTCCTCGGCTCTCTTGGCCCGTTCGTTGGCGAGCTGCTGCTCTTCCGCCGACAGGTTCTTTAGCTGGCCGGCAGCACTAAGCAGCGACGAATACCCCTGCTTGGACCAGAATTCATTGCGCCGGTTGGCGGCCTCTTGCGTGCTGCCGGTTTCCTCCAGCGCGTGCTTGTAAACATCCTCGCCGCCCTTGCGCGCGATGTTGAGCTGCTCGGCCAGCGATTTGGCACTGTTCAGGCGGGCGATATACTCGCGCATATGCTGTTGCGCGCCGGGTCCGACCGCACGCGCCATCAGGTCACGCTCGACCTGACTGCCTTCGCGCTTCAGATCGGCCATCGCACCCGAAAATGCCGCGATGCCCTGTGCCGCCGCATCACCTGAGATGCCGAATTGCGCCAGCTGCTCCAGAACGCTCTTGAGCTGCCCCGGGTTGACGCCGATCGTCCGCGCTTCCTGGTTCAGCTGGCGTATCTTGTCGGTGTAGGTCTGCAGCTCCTTGATCTGCCGCACCACTTCGGCGCCGAACGCTCCAATGCCAGCCGCACCGGCGGAAAGCCCCACGCGCAACAGGCCGAGGCCCTTGAAGGCCTCGCCGATCCCCCCGGTCATGCTCTTGATGAGCTGCGTCAGCTCATTGGTGTCGCGCTTGAACTTCTCGACGTGCTGCTGGCTTGCACCGCTGCCGAGCTGCTTGATGTTGTCGTTCAGGTTTTCCAGCCCAGCCGACGCGTTGTCGGCCAAGGTGACGGTTAGGCGTAGTTCTTCCTGCTCTGGCATCTATTCGTCATCATTGCTGGTTGCTGATCTTTGTGCGCGGTCACACTGGGCCGTGCGATGCAGGTGCAGCGCTACGTCACTCAACGGCATGGACAGAAAGACTTCGGGGCTGACGCGATACCAGCGAGCCAAGCGATAGCAATCGAGGATGATCTCGTCCTCGTCGCCTACCAAGCCGCTGGAGCGGGAAGAAAAAAACGCCGTAGCCGATAGGCGCAGCTATTCCAGTCCCGCGGGTCCATGTCCTCGATGAACGGCGGCAGCACGCCCGACAGCGCGCCGATCATGTACGTCATCTTGCGCTCATCGATGATCACGTCACCTTCCTGATTGACGCGGATCGGATTGCCGTAACGATTGATGTCACCGGCGCGCGGCTCGCGAAGGCTCACTTCGCGGATTTCCTCGTTCTTGTTGTTGCGGATCGGTTTGTACAGCAGCTTGATCACGATCGGCCATTCGTCCTCGGCCAGCGGCGGCAGCTCTGCCGGTGACGGCTCCAGCTCGGGCGGCGGCACCGGACGCTTGCTGCCCGATGGCGCCGCAGGCTCATGCTCCAGCGTCGTCGGCTGATCCTCAACGAACCCTTCGCGCTTCGGCTTCACGTTCATATGGCCACCTCTTCACAGGCGAGGCTTTCCCAGCGCACCCGCACCTCGGCCCGAGGGTTGGGCAAATCCCTAGTCCAAAGCTCGGACTCATAAGCGACGGCCAAATAAGAATGCACGCCACTTGAAAGGCGAGATGGTTGACGGCCCAGCTTATCGTCGGGGATGCCCTCGAGAAGCGCGTTGCTCTTTAAGAGAACAATCCGCTCAGCCAGTAGAACGCCGCAGCGATCACCGCCACGGCGGGGATCGTCACGATCCATGCGATGACGATGTTGTTGGCGACGCTCCAGCGCACTGCGGACATCTTGCGCGCGGCGCCGACAGCAATGATCGCGCCGGTGATGGTGTGCGTGGTGGACACCGGGATGCCCAGCCACGTTGCCCCGAACAGCGTGATCGCGCCGCCAGCCTCGGCGCAGAAGCCCTGCATCGGCGTCAACCGCGTGATCTTCGAGCCCATGGTCTTGACGATGCGCCAGCCACCGAAGAGCGTACCCAGGGCCATGGCAAACTGACAGGAAATCACCACCCAGAACGGCACGTGGAATTCACTGCCCAGATGGCCCTGCGAATAGAGCAGCACGGCAATGATGCCCATGGTCTTTTGCGCATCGTTGCCGCCGTGGCCAAGCGAATAGAGCGAGGCCGAGACGAACTGCAGACGCTGGAATGTGCGGTCCACCACGAAGGGCGTCCAGCGCAGGAAGATCCACGACAGCGCCAGCACCATCATCAGCGCGAACAGAAAGCCAATGAGTGGCGAGGCGACTATCGCCGCTGCGGTCGGCAAGAGGCCATGCCAGACGATCGCCGAGATGCCGGCCTTGGCCATGCCGGCGCCGACCAGGCCGCCGACCAGCGCGTGCGACGAGCTCGATGGGATGCCGAGGCTCCAGGTGATCAGGTTCCACATGATTGCGCCCATCAGCGCGCCGAACACCACGCGCGCATCGACCGCGGCGGCATCAATAATGCCGGTGCCGAGCGTGTTTGCCACGTGCAGGCCGAAGAACAGAAAGGCGATGAAGTTGAAGAACGCCGCCCAGAACACCGCGTATTGCGGGCGCAACACGCGCGTGGAGACGATGGTTGCGATCGAATTGGCGGCGTCGTGCAGACCGTTGAGGAAGTCGAAGGCGAGCGCGACCGCGATCAGCCCGACCAGCACCGGCAGCGACAATGCGACGTCCATCGGGTCAGGCTCCGGCCCGGCTAAACATGCTCGATGACGATGCCGTGCATGACATTGGCGACGTCGTCGAAGCGATCGACGACCTTTTCGAGATGATCGTAGACCTCGTTGCCGACGATAAAGCCCATGGGGTTGGTCTTGGCGTTGGCATGGTAGAGCGCCTTGAGGCCGACGTCGTGCAGGTCGTCGGCGCGGCCTTCGAGCGCCGAAATCTGCGCAGTCAGGTCGCTAATGCGCACGGCCTCCGACGAGATAGCCTGCAGCAGCGGCACGGCCTCCTTCAGCAGTTGCGCCGACTTCACGATGAGGTCGCCCATCTCCTTCATCTGCGGCGTGAACTCGGTGACGTCGAAGAGGGTCACGCTCTTGGCGGTCTTCTGCATCTGATCGATCGCGTTATCCATGGCCGAGATCAGGTCGCGGATGCTTCCGCGGTCGAACGGCGTGATGAAGGTCCGGCGCACGGCGATCAGCACGTCGCGAGTAACATTGTCGGCGTCGTGCTCGCGCGCCGTCACGGCCTGGCAATTACGCTCAATCGCATCGCCCCCCTCCATCATGGCCCGCAGCGCCTGCGCGCCGGCAAGTACGGCTTCGGAATGCCGGTCGAACAGCGCGAAGAAGCGCTCCTCTTTCGGCATTAAGGCGTGAAACCAGCGCAGCATGAGCGGCTCTCCTCAGCCTCGAATCGGCTACCCCGGGCGGACCCTAGCCGGTTTCCCGGCCCGGCACGGAACATGGCATGGCCGGGCCTGTTCTTAGTGCGACTGGACGCACTGATGGAACAAGCGCGGCATGCCCCAGAGCGGCTTGGGGGCCGGGCCGGTCCCATTCCAGAAAAGTACACGGCCCGCTCGTCGGTGGCGCGGGCATAGAATCGAGGTCGCATTAGTCGTGACAGGCCGACGTTACCTTCGGCCGAGGTCACTTTGAAAACAGCTTGTCCCTTATGTACCGGGACGTTGGCGTGAGACGAACGCCACGCGGCTTACGCCAGGCAACCTTATCGATTTCTTGCTTGTCGCCGATTGCGAGGCGACCGGATGCTCTCGCGGTGACGAAGATCGCGTCACTCATTTTCCGGCGGGAACGAGGTTTCTTGGCTTTGAGCTCCTTCCACAGCCTAAGGCGTCCAAGCTTCAGCTTTGGAAGCTCCTCTCTGATTTCCCTGCGCAGACACTGCTTATCGCTTTCGCGCCCGCGCTTGCGTCCGCCGGGGAACATCCAACGTCCATCGCGCCTTCGCCTTACGAGAAGTACCCGGCCGCGTTTCGCAACCACCAGTTTCGAAGATTTCGCCATTTCCGTGTAAGCGCCTTCGCCAAAACAGCCGATTCGCCAGTTCGGCGAATATGTTACGGATCGGTTCCCAATTCACAAGTCAGCAATCTGTCAGGGCTGCATTGATCGCTTACGAAATCCTTCGTTTGCGAAGCACTGCCGGACGCCATCGGAAGCACTAACAATAAGGCTCCCGCCGATAGGCGGGGCGTTGAGACGCGAGGCCTACGCGGAATCGTTCGGCTACCGTACCAAATAGATGGCCCGACAATCACCGGATCGACGCCTGGGCGGGAACGGTTTCGCTGTGCATTTCTTTACGTTCCACGCGCCTAATGAAGGAATTGCGTCCACGCAATGATATCGCCGCTTAAGCCGACCGAAGTTCAAATCCCGCGCGGGCCGGTGCGGGAGTATCTGATCGCGTTCGGTGTCGCGGCGGTCTACGTCGCCACCTTGCCGACCGGGGAGCCGTGTATCGTCGGTGTTACCCGCGATCTCGAAAAGACCCGATACGCGATCCGCCGCTCGTGGCATTGGGCCGTCGATATCACGCTGGCCATTTGGGTTAAGGACCGCGAGAGCGCCAAGCGGATCGCGCGCGCGGTCAATGCGGACCTTGCGCACCATATCTTGCCCGGGCGGCTGGCGGTGACGGCCGAGCGCGCCGGGCGCGCGATCCGCGCCGAGGCCGAGGCGCAAGGCATCACGCTTACGGATCACGATGCGGCGATGGCGCGGGTTCACGCCTCCGTCGACCGCGTCGCCGCCATGCTCGACGAGGCGCAAGCCAATGGCGGCTTGAAATGGTTTAACCGGGGCTATCGCGAATGGCGCGAGGCGGCACGAGCGAACGGGCTCGGCATGTCATACGCCGAAGCCAAGGCGCGCTTGCGCTGTGCGCTCGTGGTGCGCGCCGCCAAAGGGGGCGAGATCGCCCTCGCGCCAAATCTCCTCGCCGAAATCCTTCCGCCCATAAATAACCGCAAGGCGCGAGAATTAGCGCCGAGGATCGTTGACCACGCTTGAAAACCGCGCACATTCTACGCGCAGGCGCTCGCGGCCAGTCCTGTCGCCCTTTCCCATTCAACGCAGAGAGAAACGCCGATGGTCGACGTACCCGGCTTTGCGCTCAACAATGCGCGGATGCGCGACAACGGCGATGGCACATACGACCAATATGTGCGGCTGGCGGATAGCGGCGCGCGCGTGCTCCGCACCGTCGTGCCATCAGATGATACCGATCTGCCGGACGGCGTTTGTCGCGCACTTTGGGTCGGCGGTGCCGGTAATGTCGAGGTGGTCGCCGCCGACGATGACGCGTCGGTTATCATGCGCGGTGTTCAGGCTGGCGCGGTGCTCGATATCCAAGCAAAGCGCGTGCGCGCGGCCGGGACCACGGCGACGAACATCGTCGCGATGTACGACAACGGCACCGCGCCGCCGCCAGAACGAACACCGCCGCCGGTTGTGGTGCCAGTCAGCGTCAGCCCCGCTACGCTTCCGGCGGGGCAAGTCGGAGCTGCTTACAATCAGGTCGTGTCTGCGACGGGCGGGACCGGTCCTTATAGCTTCGCCGTGACGGCTGGCGCGCTTCCGGCAGGCTTGGTGCTCAATGGTGCTTCCGGTGTGATCTCCGGTACGCCGACGAACGCATCGACCTCGGCATTCACGATCACCGCGACCGATGCCTTGGCGGCCACAGGCAATCGCGCATACTCGATTGCGGTTGCGGCCGCGGCAGTCGTAACACCGGCCCTGCTCCCGCTTCATTCGCGCCTCGTGACCGAGGGCGATAGCATCACAGCGGGGTCCAATGGCCCGTCGTGGCAGCAGTTCTTCATCGCCAAGACGGGAGGCCGCTACTTCCTTCCGTACCAGTACCAGCAAGCCGTTGGTGGGCAGACTGCGGCGCAGATGGCTACACAGACGGGGGCGGTCACCGCACTCAATCCGAAGGTGGTGACATTCCTCGCAGGCACGAATGATCTTGCTGGATCATCCGATACCCCGGCGACAATCTCCGCGAACATCGATACCTGCATCAACGCCTATGTCGCGGCGGGCGCGAAGGTCGTCATCACCAAGGTTCTCCCGCGCAACGACGCGACGTGGCTCGGCTTGAGTGCCGCGCGTCAAAACGACCGGCTGACGCTCAATAATCTCATCGCCGCCAAGGCGTCCGCTAACGTCAGCGTGGTTGACCTTGAGAGCACGTTCAATCCGACCACGATGACAGGCGAGGGCCTGCACCCGAACTACGCTGGCGCTCGCGTTCTCGGCGAAGCTTTCGCCGACGCGGCGCTCGCGTTGATCGACACCGGCTCGATCCTGCCGCTCTACAGCGACGCCTCGAACATGATGGTCGGTGCTAACCGCAACCCGCTCATGAACGGCGCGAGCGGCTCCAAGAGCGTCGGCGGCACTGGCACGGTGCCCGACCTGTGGACCGCCGAGAGCAACGACACGGCGAACATCTTGTTCACCTCGTCGATCACCACGCTCAACGGCTCCAACGCCACGCGACTTGTCGTGTCTGGAACCTCCAGCGCGACGGGCAAGCTCGTCAATGTGCGCAACGCGACCCCCTACAGCGGCGTTGCGGGTGAGTGGTATGAGGCGTGGGTTGAATTCTCGCTCGCCGCCGGTGCGCAGAACCTTCGCGCGATTTACGCCTCGTGCGACTGCGGCCAGAGCCCCAATAGCACGCAGACTGTCCTGATGCCGGGCGACGCTCTCTCGGGCGTTCTCCGCATCCCTGTCATGACGCCGCTGGCGGCTGCCGACACCTCGAACAACCTGCAACTCATCCTGCTATTCGCGGCTGGAACCATCGCGGCCGATGTGACGTGGAGTAAGCCGTATCTGCGGAAAGTCCCGGCCGGGCAATGAGCGGCGAATGATCGACCTCAAGCTCGACGTCGACCCCTTCATCGCCAAGGCCAAGCAAATCGACGGGGCAATCTCGCAATTGCCGTTCGCGCTGGCGCAGTCGATGAATACGGCGGCGTTCAACACGCGCGCAAAGCTCATAGGCGACACATGGCCGTCGCATGTGCAGCAACGTAACCGCACATTCATTCGCGCCGCCTTGCGCGTCGCGCGAGCGAACAAGAATAACTTACGCGTCGAGATACAGGACGTTCTCGGGCGTGGCTCGCTGATCTTGCACGCGCGCGGCGGCACTAAGGCGGCGCGTGGTCGCCTCGCGATCCCGCCAGCGGGCAGCGTCACGCGCACCGCGCGCGGGGTTCGCGCCAGTCAGAAGCCCGCCGCGATCATCGCGAAAACGCCCAAGCGCGCCTTACGCATCACGCCGCGCGGCATCTTCGTGGGGCAGGGTGGCCGCCTGCATCTCAAATACTCGTTTCGGCCGAGCGCGAGCGTTAGCGCCGACGTGCCGTTCGACGAGGAGTTCCAACGCATGATGCGCGAGGAGATCAATCGCGCATTCCCGCTCGCCCTGGCTTTCGCAATGGCATCGGCACGGAAGCGGACATGATCCCTGCGCTCGTCAATCTGTTGATCGTGTTGATCGGTGTTGGCGTGATCTATTGGGCATTCACGCAACTGTGGCCGCTCGTCCCTTTCGCGTCGAGCAAGATCGGTCAAATCGTCTACGTCATCGTGATGGTTATTTTCGTCCTCGCCGTTGTGTTCTACGGCGTCGTGCCGGTCGTGCAATCGCTGCCCGGCGCTATGGGCGGCGGGATGCGCCCGCTAACGTGAGGGGTTCGTGGTGCCGTTGATAATCGAAAGCTTGAACGATATCGCCAAGATCGGCGGCCTCGAATTCGGTGCCTCGATTGGCTACCCGATCAACGACCCGAACCAAACGACCTATCAAGACCTCGTCAAGCGTCATTGCGGCACGGTCACCATCGATAACGATATGAAAATCGGCCGCATTAGGCCGACCGCAACGACCGTCACTTACGCCGCCGCCGATCAACAAGTCGGGTGGGCGGATAAGAACGGAAAGCGCGTGCGCGGCCATTGCCTCGTTTGGAATTCGGCGGTCCCGGGTTGGATCGTCGCGCTCACCAACGACCAGCGCAAAGACCTGATGTATAAGCACATCGACGAGACGATGGCGCACTTTACGAGCGTCCACGAGTGGGACGTGGTCAACGAACCAATCGAGCCCGCCAACAAGCTACCGAACAACTTGCGCGGCGGGCCGTGGTACGACGCGTATGGCGGCGAGGCGTACATCATCGAGGCGTTCAAACGTGCTCGGGCGAATCGCCCCGGCGACCGGCTCGTGCTCAATGAGCAGGGCTTGGAAAAGCCCGGTTACACCTCGCCCATTGCCCGCAAAAGCTTCATCGACCTCGTCGACCGAATGCTCGATGCAGGCATCGATTTTGAAATCGGGATAGAGGGCCATATCGAAAGCCAATCGGCGGTAAGCATCGAGGGGATGCGTTGGCTTGTGCAGGAGTTGGAGGATCGCAAGCTCTATTTTCGGATCACCGAACTCGACGATTGGGATTACGTCTTTTTCAACGACACCACGATCACGGTCGACTGGCAGGATCGCAAGGTATCGGATCAGGTCCGCGACCTATTGTTTGCGGTGATCCTCTCGCCCTATTGTCGCGGCGTCACGACATGGCAGCTTATCGATAGCCACTCGGCCTATATCAAGAACTCGGCCAAGTCCCGGCCGCTGCCGTTCGACGGCGCTTGCCAGCCGAAAATGGCGGCGCTGGCGATCCGCGACGCCTTCATGCTCCGCAACGCGGCGGTCAATCCGACCGACGCGGCGAAGTCGCAGAAGTTGGTTTCGGCCCTGCCATGAACGGAGGGTCCGACGAATGAACGATCTCCGCGACATGCTCAAGAGCGCGGGCGAAAGCGCCGAGAGCGGCGCGCATTCGGCCTATGGTTTCTGGAAACGGGCGGGTGCAGGGGTCGCCGCGAACCCTGCCACGGCGATCAGCATCGCGGCGGCGATCATCCTTGCGATCATCGCCGCCGCGATTTGGGGTTAAGGCTTTGGCGGCTTGGGCGGCTCGGCCTCTGCGAGACTATCGACGAGATCAACAATAGCCGCGCGAGCCTTCGGGCTGCGGATCGTCTCGAACCGGCGCAGTATGATGGCCGCCGAGCGGGACTGTACGAAGGGCACGGCGTTGGGGTTTCCGCCGTTCGCCGTCGTGTGATCCATGCCCGGGATAAGCGACGATATCGGGACGTCATAGGCGTCGGCGAATTGTTGAAGGCGGCTATAACGCGGAAGGCTTTTGCCCGTCTCGTACTTCTGTACTTGCTGATGGCTTATGCCAATGCGTTCGCCCGCCTCCTCTTGCGACAGGCCAAGCCCGAGGCGAGCGAGGCGGAGGCGGTTGGCAACCTCCTTGTCGTCGACGTGCGGGGGCTTGCGAATTGGATCGCGCGCGGCAGTTTGTGCGCTCAATTTGCGCGGCATGTGTAGTCCCCTTGGCGGCTTCCGTTTCTTGAAGACCCACGCGCATTTGCGCGCATGGCGTTAATGGCTCACGCGTTGTGCGCGTGACCGGTGGCAATGCCCTTGAGATTGTCGAGGCGCGGTGCAGCGACGAGCGTCGTCTCGGTGACCGGCGGCGGGGCACGCCGTCGCCACATACGGTTCTGATTGTCGACGAGCTTGGCTTTGCGCAGGTCCGTGAGATAGGTTGAAATCGAACCCAAGCTCATGCCGGTCGCGTCAGCCATGTCCTCGCGCGTCATCCACCGATCATATTGAAGCTTCGCCAAGAGCAATTGTGGTTTCGTCTGGCGACGCGGCGGCTTGTCCGCGTGCGCGGCGATATCGTTTGTGGCCGTTTGCGCGATCTTTGCGGGCGCGACCGACGTGCCGCTCGCGAACGACGTGCCGCTCGCGGGCGGCGCGGCGACCTTGTCGAGAGCATCGCGGATCGCCTTTGCGCCAGCGCGCCAGCCCTCGACGAATGCAGCGTCGACCCGGTCGTTTATCTCGGCGAACAGTTCGAGCATGACCCCCAAATCATGCTCTAGCTGTTCAATCCGATAGGGAAGCGGATCGACGCCGGTCGGAATGGCGAGCGCCTTTTCGAGCGGCAACGGCTTGGGTCGAACCTCGTTGTAGACACCGGCCTTGCGCAAGGCGCGGCGGATGTTGCCGCGCGCGTTGAGCGTCGCGCGAAAGTCCGAAGGCGTCGAGCTTGTGATAATCCGCTCGCGCTGGCCTTTGACCTCGAACAAGAGTTGAAGGTGGCCGCCCTTCGTGGTGCTTATGTCCGGCCTTATCCCGACTGAGGTAAGCTCGTGCATCAGCATCTTGTAATGATCGCTTGGCCGCATCCGTTGCGTCTCCGTTTCAGATCATGGGCAGGAAGGTTTGCGCGGGCGCTCACCCTCACGCGCGCCGGTCAATCGCCGTCGATGATGTTCATGCGGGCGGGTGCGGGAGAGTGAACACCATCGAACGCCGAGAAGTCGGCGCGCGCACTGAACATGCGCTGTAATGGTGTATCGGGTCATCAATGCCCCAGCCATCCGGCGAATAACCGTCATGATATATTACCGAAATGGGCAGGGTCGTAAACCCGGCATAAACACCGCTTACGGATAGTGGCACGTCAGCGCGACGCCCGATGATGCGGAAGTCGTAAGGAACCAAATCGCGATACGCGATCCGCGCTCTTTCGCTCATTCCCCGTTCATTGTGGAACGCTGCAATCGGCTCGGAACCGTGGCCTCGAGGCCACGGGGCAAGCGCGAAGGACCCAGGAACGCGCGGGTCCTATGGGCCGGGGGGGCCAGCGCGGGGAACGCGCCAGCGCACGATTTGATTGTATTTCACACTTACAAAACCTGGATTTGGTTTGGCAAACTCGCGAATGGCTAGCGCGCAGGGCCAACCCCGAGTGTGCACATGGTTCTGCTCGCGAGGGCAGCCGTGAA
>DASXJV010000097.1:0-8223 GCA_036497205.1 Bradyrhizobium sp. | reverse complement strand
GGGATTGACTCAGGTGGTGCAGGCGGCGGTCACCGGGCTCGAGCCGAAGCAGCCTTATGTGCTCGCGCTGGCGACCGAGCCGGACGGCGGCGGAACCATCGAGCCACTGTCGGCTTTCATGACCAATCCTGCGGGATCGGCAATCGTCAATGCGGTCGGTCCAATCCGGCAGATCGTGCAAAGCAGCGCCAAACCGGATAGGCGTTATCTGGTGATCATCCCGGGTGCCGCTGGCAAGCCGGTGCAGATCCAGGCGCGTGACTGACCGTACGCAGAGTGGGGCGCATTGATAAGGACTGAGGCCCCATGTTGCCGAAGATTGTCTCGCTGTCCCTCCTCGCCTGGCTCGGCGCCGCGAACGCGGCGCTGGCCCACGCGCACCTAGTGTCATCCGACCCGGCCAATGGCACCAAAGCGCCGCCGCGCGCGCTGCGGCTGACCTTCTCCGAAGGCGTCGAGCCGGCGCTGAGCGGCGTGACGGTGAACGGCCCGGCCAACACGACCCTGCCGACCGGCAAACCGGTGCTCGCCAAAGGCGACGACAAGGTGCTGATCGTTCCGATCGCGCAAGAACCCGGCGCCGGCACATACACCGTTAACTGGCACGCCTTTGCCACGGACGGACACACCACGCACGGCAGCTACGTGTTCACGGTCACGCCTTGATCGGGCTGCACGCCACGCTCGCAGCCTCGCGCTTCGTCTATGACGCGGCCGTGATGTTCATCTTCGGCAGCAACAGCTTCGTCTGCCTCGCGGCCCCAAGAACGCTGGAGAGCACGATCATGCGGCGTCTCGAAACGCCGATGCTTACGGCCGCGTCGCTTGCCGCGGCCGCGATGCTGATATGGCTGCCGCTGCAGGCGGCCATGATCGGCGGCGGATGGGAGCACGTGTTCGACACCTCGATCATGTTCGTGCTGCTTGATCACACGACCGTCGGTCACGTTTGGGACGCGCGCGCGCTGCTGGCAATGCTGCTCATCATCGCAGCCGCCGCCCTCCGCCCGAGCCCGCCGCTTCTCATCCTATTGTCCGCAGGCGCAATCATCAGCCTCGCTTTGGCCGGTCACGCCATGATGGATGAAGGGATGCGCGCGGTTGTGCACGTCGTCAATCACGCCGTGCATGTGCTTGCGGCGGCCGCCTGGGTGGGATCGCTCGTCCCCGTGCTGATATGCCTTGCGGCGTTGCGCAATCCCGCACAGCACGACAAGGCGGCCTTGGCACTGCGCCGTTTTTCGATCATGGGCCATATCGCCGTCGCATTGGTGGTAGGCACCGGCGCCATCGACATGGTCTTGGTGCTCGGCGGTCTGCCCGTGCATTGGGCATCGCCCTACCAGGTCTTGCTCACGATCAAGATCGCCCTCGTTGCGGTGATGATCGTCCTCGCGCTGGTCAACGGCTACGTGTCGATGCCCGGCATCGAAAGTGGCAAGGATGCGACGATCGAATCGATGCAGCGGCAGACCATTGCCGAATTGGCATTGGCGGTATGCGTGATCGCGCTCGTCGCCGTGTTCGGCCTGCTCGATCCGATGCCGTGACGCTGTCTCCCGTGAACATTTCGTAACAAATAACTTCGCGGTAAATCTCTTCACGGCAAGCTCGCTCCGCTGTGTAAATCCCGCACGGCAGTTCGAAGCAAGAACGGGGGGCAGTGCGCAATTTCGGCAAAGTTATCGGCCACCCCTCGTCCACATATTTCCTGAACGCGCCATGACACTGACGCGTGCTTCGGGGAAGCGCTGTCCGCTCAGATGAATCCCGTCGCGGAACGGCGCGGCATTTGCCTTGGACACATGCGCCGTGGACATCACGTCACGGATCGCATGGACATGGGGAGAACGATATGCGTCGACGTTGGCTCGTCATCATTGGACTTTGTTTGCTGGTTCCCGCCGCGGGCGTGATCTGGCATATCGCGGGCGAGCCCGCGACGGCCGGGCAATCCAAATCACAGAAGCCGCAGCAACAAGCGGTTCCCGCAACGCTCGGAACGGCGGCGAAGAAAGACGTATCGATCTTTCTCAGTGCCCTCGGCACAGTGCAAGCCTTCAATACTGTCACCGTCAACACACGCGTTGACGGGCAGCTCAACAGCGTGAACTTCAAGGAAGGGCAGCACGTGAACGCCGGCGATGTGCTGGCGCAGATCGATCCACGGCCATTCAAGGCGACGCTCGATCTCGCGCGCGCGACCAAGGCGAAGGACCAGGCGAACTTGGAGAACGCACAGCTCGACCTGCGGCGCTTCCAGGAAGGCGGCACGCTCGCCAATACGCAGCAGCAGATCGACACGCAAGGGGCGCTGGTGCGCCAGCTTCAGGCCACGGTCGAGGCCGACCAGGCCAATCTGGACTCGGCACAAGTCCAACTCGACTACACCACGATCCGCGCGCCGATTACCGGCCGCGCCGGCATCAGGTTGGTGGACCAAGGCAACATCGTGCACGCCACCGACACCGGCGGCCTCGTCGTCATCACGCAATTGCAGCCGATCTCCGTGGTCTTCACGCTTCCGCAGGATCAGTTGCGGGAGGTCACACAGGAAATGAACGCGTCGAAGACGCCGCTCAAGGTGATCGCGCAAGGCCGGACCGACGGACAGACGCTCGACGAAGGCACGCTCGCGCTGGTCGATAACCGCATCGACCAGACGACTGGCTCGGTCAAGCTCAAGGCGACATTCCCCAACAAGGACTACAAGCTCTGGCCCGGCCAATACATCAACGTCGAATTGCAGCTCGAGACATTGCCCCAGGTCGTCACCGTGCCGTCGGATGCGGTGCAGCGCGGGCCGGACGGCCTGTATGTCTACGTCGTCAAGCCGGACCAGACCGCGTCGATACAGCCGGTCAGCGTCGGGCAGATGCGCGACGGCACGGCGGTCATCGAAAAGGGCCTCGACGCCGGGACGCCGATCGTCGTCGCCGGCCAATATCGCGTGCAGCAGGGCAGCAAGATCAGGAACACGGCCGACAGTTCCAGTGCCACGAGCGCCGATGGCGCGAGGAAGGGGTAACGGCACGTGTCCATTTCCGCCCCTTTCATAAAACGGCCGATCGCCACGTCCCTGCTCATGGCGGGGATATTCTTCGTCGGTCTCGCCGCCTACCCGTTCCTGCCGGTCGCGCCACTGCCACAGGTGGACTTCCCGACCATCCAGGTGACGACGCAGCTTCCCGGCGCCGATCCGGTGACGATGGCGTCATCGGTGACGGCGCCGCTCGAACGGCAGTTCGCCGAAATCCCCGGCGTCACGCAGATGACGTCGTCGAGCGTGCTCGGCACCTCGGCGATCATCGTGCAGTTCGACCTGAACCGTAACATCGACGCCGCGGCCGGCGATATCCAGGCCGCCATCAACGCCGCCGGCGGGCAATTGCCGAAGAACCTCCCCTCGCCGCCGAGTTACCGCAAGGTGAACCCCGCGGACTCTCCGATCCTGCTGTTCGCGGTGCATTCGGATTCGCTGCCGATCACCGAAGTCGACGACTACGCCGAAAACATCCTGGTGCAGAACATCAGCCAGATCCCCGGGGTCGCCCAGGTGAACGTCGGCGGTCAACAGAAGCCGGCGATACGCGTCCAGGTCGATCCGCAGAAGCTCGCCGCCATGGGCATCGGGCTGGAGGACCTGCGCGCCTCCATGATCAATGTCACGACCGACAGCCCGAAAGGCAGCATCGACGACAACACCCGCACCTTCACCATCTTCGACAACGATCAGCTGCTCTCGGCGCAGCCGTGGAACGACGCCATCATCGCCTATCGCAACGGCGCGGCGGTGCGCGTGCGCGATATCGGCACTGCCATCTCGGGACCGGAGAACACCAAGCTTGCCGCCTGGTCGAACAACAAGCGGGCGATCATCCTCGCGGTTCTCAAGCAGCCTGGCGCCAACGTCATCGAAACCGTCGACCGCGTCAAGGCGATGCTGCCGCAGTTGCAGGCCGCCATTCCGCCGTCGGTCAAGGTCGACATCATCAGCGACCGCACGACCACCATTCGCGCCTCGGTGAACGACGTGCAGTTCACCTTGATGCTGACTATCGCGCTTGTGGTGATGGTGATCTTCCTGTTCCTGCGCAATCTGGCGGCGACCATCATCCCGAGCATCACGGTGCCGCTCGCCCTGGTCGGGACCTGCGCGCTGATGTACGTCGCCGGCTTCAGCCTCGACAACCTGTCACTGATGGGCCTGAGCATCGCCGTCGGCTTCGTCGTCGACGACGCCATCGTCATGCTGGAGAACATCGAGCGCCACCTGGAAGAAGGGTTGACGCCCTACCAGGCGGCCATGAAGGGCGCCGGCGAGATCGGCTTCACCATCCTCTCGATCAGCCTGTCGCTGGTGGCGGTGTTCATTCCGCTGTTGATGATGGGCGGCATCGTCGGCCGCATCTTCCGCGAATTCGCCATCACCGTGACCATGACCATCGCGGTCTCCGCCTTCGTCGCGCTGACGCTCACACCGGTGATGGCCTCGCGCTTCCTCCGCGAGAAGCGCGAAGAGCACCACGGCCGCCTGTTCATGGCCTCGGAGCGGGTCTTCGACCTGATGCTCGCCGGCTATCGCAACACGCTCGACATCGCGCTGAAATACCGGCTCATCACGTTGTTCGTGTTCATCGCCACCGTGGCGCTCTCCGGCTACTTGTTCGTGATCATCCCGAAGGGCTTCTTCCCGACGCAGGATACCGGCCTCATCATCGGCATCTCGGAATCCTCGCAAGACATCTCGTTCGCGGAAATGTCGAAGCGCCAGTTGGAGCTCGGCAAGATCGTGGCGGCTGACCCAGGCGTGGCGAACGTAGCCATGCTGGTGGGCGCAACCGGCAGCCAGACGCAGAACAACGGACGCTTGTACATCACGCTCAAACCGCTGGAGGAGCGCAAGGTCTCGGCGACCCAGATCATCCGCCGGCTGCAGCCGAAGCTCGCGCAAGTCGAAGGGGCCTCGCTGTTCATGCAGCCGGCGCAGGACATCCGCGTCGGCGGACGCCTGAGCCGCTCGATGTTCGAATATACCCTGCAGGACACGAACATCGACGAGCTCAATCAGTGGGCGCCGAAGGTCCTTGCCAAGATGAAGGCAATGCCGGAATTGACCGCCGTCGCCACCGACGAACAGACCGGCGGCACGACTCTGACGCTCACGATCGACCGCGATCAGGCCTCGCGTTTCGGCATCCAGCCGCAGCTCATCGACGATACGCTCTACGATGCATTCGGCCAGCGTCAGGTCACGCAGTACTTCACGCAGATCAACAGCTACCACGTTGTCCTGGAGGTGTTGCCGCAACTGCAAAGCAATCCGGAGGCGCTCGACCATATCTTCATCAAGTCGCCGCTTACCGGGCAGCAGGTGCCGCTGAGTACGCTGGTGAAATGGACGACGGTGCCGACCACGTTCCTGTCCATCAACCACCAAGGACAATTCCCGGCGGTGACCCTGAGCTTCAACCTTGCGCAGGGCGTGGCGCTGAGCCAGGCGGTCGCCGCCATCCAGGGCGCCGAAGAACAGATGGGCGTGCCGCCCTCGCTCGCCGGCCACTTCCAGGGCACGGCGCAGGCGTTCCAAAGCTCGCTGGCGAGCGAGCCGCTGCTCGTCGTCGCCGCGCTGGTGGTGATCTACCTGATCCTCGGCATCCTCTACGAGAGCTACATCCACCCGCTGACGATCCTGTCGACCCTGCCCTCGGCCGGCGTCGGCGCGCTTCTGATGCTGATGCTGTTCGGATTCGACTTCAGCGTGATCGCGCTGATCGGCGTGATCCTCCTGATCGGCATCGTGAAGAAGAACGGCATCATGATGGTCGACTTCGCCATCCAGGCCCAACGCGAACGCGGGCTGTCGCCGCACGAGGCGATCCGCGAAGCCTGCCTGTTACGTTTCCGGCCGATCATGATGACGACCATGGCCGCGCTTCTTTCCGGAGTGCCCCTGATGCTGGGGCACGGCACCGGATCGGAGCTGCGGCAACCGCTCGGCTATTCCATGGTCGGCGGACTGATTTTGAGCCAGGCACTGACGCTCTATACGACGCCGGTCGTCTTCCTCTATCTCGACCGCGTCAATCGCTGGCTGAGCGGCCTCGGCCGCGGCAGCCATCACGATCACGACGCGGCCATTCCCGAAACCAGACAAGTGGCTGCAGAGTGATGCGTTATGTCAAAAGGCGATTTGAGTGAGAATGTCGATGACGGGATCGTAACCGACGAAACCGAGCGGCCCGCGCACGAAAGCGCGGGCGATGAAACACAGGACGAGGCGCCGAATGCCAAGGCGCCTCCTGGCGTCAAGGCGCCGCCGGCCGCGCCCAGGACGACCGTCCCCGACCTTTCCGCCGCAACCGTTCCGCCGAAACGCCACTGGCGCCCGTCGCTGCGCCTTGTCCTCATGGCGGGCGGCATCCTCGCCGTGCTCGTCGCTACGTTCGTGTTATGGCTGGAGGGCGGCCGCTACGCGTCCACGGATGACGCTTATGTCGATGCCGCCAAGGTGCTGGTGACCACCGACGTCTCCGGTCTGGTCTCGAAGGTCTATGTCCACGAAGGCGAGCACGTGAAGGCCGGCCAGCTTCTGTTCCAGGTCGATCCGCTCCAATTCGAGATCGCGCTGAACAACGCCAAGGACAACCTCGACGAAGTCGACCTGACCGTCCAGTCGATGAAGGAAGACTATCAGGCCCTGCTGAGCAACGTCAGCGCGCAGCAGGCCCAGGTAGCTCTCGACCAGGTTACGTTCGAACGCGATGCGGCGCTCGTCGGCGACCAAACCGTCACGCGGCAAGTCTACGATCAGGTCCGCTACACGCTTGAACTCGACAAAGCCAAGCTGGCATCGCTGCAGCAGCAGGCGCAAGTAGAACTCACCAAGCTCGGCGGCAATCCGAACATCGCGGTCAAGGACCATCCGCTCTATCGCCAAGCGGAGGCAGAGGTCGATGAGGCGCAGCGACAGCTCAGCCACACCTCGGTGCGCGCCCCGTTCAACGGCGTGGTCACCCAGGTCGATGCCTTGCAGCCCGGCACTTATCTCGTCGCGCAGACCGCGGCCGAGACCGAACAGGGCGCAATCGCGCTGGTCTCGGAAAGCGACGTCTGGGTCACCGCCCAAATGAAGGAAACCGCTCTGACTTACGTGAAGCCGGGCGACCACGTCGACATCAGCGTCGACACCTACCCCGGACGTACCTTTGACGGCGTCGTGCAGAGCGTGAGCCCGGCATCGGGCTCGGAGTTCTCGGTCATCCCGGCGGAGAACACCAGCGGCAACTTCGTGAAAGTAGTGCAGCGCATCCCGATCAAGATCCGCATCCAGCACGCGGCCGATATGCCGATCTTCCGCGCCGGCATGAGCGTCTACGTCAGCGTCGACACCGGCCACAAGCGCACGCCGTCCGATCTGTTCTGACATTGGAGCGGATTGCGCATTGCCCGCTCGTCCCCGCGAAAGTGGGGACCCAGCGCAAAATTGGTCGGTGCCTCATATCTGGATTCCCGCTCGCGCGGGAATGAGCGGAGGAAGGGGCGTCGCCGACCGGACAAAACAACGATTGGTCCAATGCCATGAGTACAACGACCCTGACACCGCCGGCCTCGTCCGCCACATCGCATCGCGGCATCATCACCGCCTGCGTGATGGCGGCAACGCTGATGCAGACGCTCGACACCACCATCGTCAACGTCGCCCTGCCTTATATCCAGGGCTCGATCGCCGCCTCGCCCGACCAGATCACCTGGACGCTGACGTCCTACATCGTCGCGGCGGCGATCATGACGCCGCCGATCGGCTGGCTCGCCTCGCGCTTCGGCCGCAAGAATCTGTTCCTGGTGTCGCTGGTCGGCTTCACCATATCTTCCATGCTCTGCGGCACGGCGGAATCACTGGTGCAGATTGTCATCTATCGCGCGCTGCAAGGCGTGTTCGGCGCGTCATTGGTGCCGCTGTCACAGACCACGATGCTCGACATCTTTCCGCCCGCGCAACGCGGACAGGCGATGGCGGTGTGGGTCATGGGCGTGGTGGTCGGCCCGATCCTGGGTCCGACGCTCGGCGGCTACCTCACATTCTTCTATGATTGGCGCTGGGTCTTCTACATCAACCTGCCGCTCGGCATTCTCGCCTTCGCCGGGCTGTGGATCTTCATGGACGATCCGGAGCACAAAGAAGGTGTCCGCTTCGATTGGACCGGATTCGCGGTGCTGAGC
>DASXJV010000096.1:0-30566 GCA_036497205.1 Bradyrhizobium sp. | reverse complement strand
GATTTCATCGCCGTTCTTGATCGGCGTCTGCGCCCACTGGCTGCGCGGCAGCACGTCGAAATTCAGCGCGATCGCGAAATGCGTGCCCTCATATTCAAGCTCGCCAAGCAGCGCGTCGACGCTGCTTGAGGCGATCTCCCGTTGCTCGCCGTTGACGATCACGCGCATTGCATCACCTCGTTGTCGATCACACCGCGCTGCACATAGCCGAGCGTGAGCTCGGCGAGCGCCGGCGCCAGCAGAAAGCCGTGCCGGTAAAGTCCGTTCACCGCGATCTTCTGGTTATCGATCGCAATGCGCGGCAGATTGTCGGGGTAGGCCGGGCGCAGGCCGGAGCCGAATTCGACGATGCGCGCTTCCGCAAAGGCCGGATGCACCGCATAGGCCGCGCCCAACAGTTCGAGCGCGGAGCGGACGCTGACGCCGTTGTCCTCGCCCTCGATCGAGGTCGCGCCCAGCATGAAACGGTTGCCGCCGCGCGGTATCACATAGAGCGGCCAGCGCGGATGGATCAGCCGCACCGGACGGGACAGTTCGACCTCGTCGGTCTCGATCAGGATGATTTCGCCCTTGACGCCGCGCAAGCCAGGTTGCGTGTCGCGTGCGGCCAATCCGCGGCAATCGATCACGATGCCGTTGATATCGTCGGGGGTCGCTTCGCTGTTGAATTTGATAATGCCGCCGGCGGCGGCGAAGCGCTCGTGCAATTCCGGCAGCACGCGGCGCGGCTCGACATGGCCTTCGTCGGCATAGAACAGGCCATCGCGGAAGCGGCCGTCGAGCGACGGTTCGAGTTCGCTTAACGCGCGCGCATCAAGCCGCCGATGGCCGGTCGTGAGCCTGGCAAAACGTTCGAAGTCGGCGCGGTCGCGTGGATGCGCGACGACCAGCGAGCCGTTGAATGGCGTGTGCGGAAAATGCTCGCGCCAAAGGTCGAGCGAGCGGATGCCGAGCCGGCTGATCACGGGCTCCGAGGTCTCGGCCTCGCACCAGGGCGCGAGCATGCCGCCGGCCCAGTAGCTGGTCGACTCCGTCATTGCCGCGCCGCTGCGCTCGTGCAGCGTGACGTCGCGGCCGGCTTGCGCGAACAGCAGCGCCTGCCACGCGCCGGCAATGCCTGCGCCTATGACCGAGACGGGAGATTCCTCCCTTGGCGCGACGGGTTCTTGCCCGCGCTGAGTATATGGACTCTGGTACATCCCTGTCCCTTCGCCGGCATGACCCGGATCAGGTTCAAAGGGTCACCGCGGTCTCGCACCCCTGCATCAAACAGGGCTTTGAGCTTGCGGTCTCTCAGCTCCTCATCGGAGCTCCCCTCGGAACAGGGCTAATGTAGGCCGATGCGGCGAGGTGTCAACGGACACGCCCTCGTCATGCCCGGCCTTGTTGCCGGGCATCCACGTCTTATTCTGGTTCCAAGACGTGGATGGCCGGACGAGCCCGGCCAAGACGGTTACTTTTTAGGAACCTGCCTTGCATTGGCGTCGGCGGGACCTTTGTCAGCTTCTCTTGGCGGTGCGCTGGCGAACACCGGATGCCCGATACGTTCGAGCCGCTGGCGTTTGGCGGCTGCATGATAGCCGCTGGCGTAGTAGTGCAGGGCGCGGTTGTGGTCGCCGTTTGCAGCGTGGTAGGCGCCGGCGAGATATCTCACTGCGTAAGTGAGATTGGTGTCGGGATCGCGCAGTCCATCGGCGGTGCCGGCGTAACCGAGGCTGCGCGCGGTTGCGAGCTTGATCTGCATCAGGCCGATGGTGCCGCCGCGTCCGACCAATGCGGGCTGGTACCGGCTCTCACGCACGATCACCCGATGCACCAAGGCTTCCGGGATGGCGTTCGCTTTGGCGTGGGTGGCCACCAGCGCATCATATTCGGCGTGCTGGGCTAACGCGATTTCCGGAAAATGCAACGCCGATATGGCGGCAAGGCATGCAAGAGATAACGAACGTTTCATCGGAAAATGGCCCCGGGGCGGCGTGGAAATACGGCGGTGGAATGCTTTGCACCGCTGATGTGGCCAAAACCCGGCCTTCTCAGGCTTTCGCCCCCCATACCAATAGCCGATTTACCAAGAATTATGCCCTGGCGTGCTTCGATCCTCCGGGAACCGAGAGATCCGGCCGCGCCGATGACCATGTCCGTTGCCAATACCGCTGAAGATGCAAGCCCGATGCGCGGCCTGCTGCCGCTATGGGTCGGTGTCGGCATCTATGCGCTGTTTCTGTTGGCCGGAAACCGGCTGCTGATCGATCCCGATACGATGTGGCAGATCACGGTCGGCCAGTGGATTCTCGACCATAGAGCCGTCCCGCAAACTGATATCTATTCATTTACCATGCACGGCCAGCCGTGGATCTCCACGCAATGGCTGGCGCAGGTCATGTTGGCGGTTTCCCATTCGATCGCCGGATGGACAGGCCTCGTGGTGCTCACGGCGACTTCGATCGCGCTGACGCTCGCCCTGTTGGTCCGCTTTCTTAGCCGGCACCTGACCGACGGCGCGTCGCTCGCATTCATGGCAACGGCGGTGGCATTGGTCGCGGGGCACTTGTTGGCACGGCCGCATGTGCTGGCATTGCCCGTCATGGTGGCCTGGGTCGGCGGTCTGGTTGAGGCGATGGACGATCGCAAGGCGCCTTCGTTCTGGATGCTGCCGCTGATGGCGCTATGGGCGAATCTGCACGGCGGTTTCGTGCTCGGCCTGGCGCTGGTCGCGCCGATGGCGGTCGATGCGGTGTGGAACGCGGATGCACCCGTGCGCAAATCACTCGCGGTGCGCTGGGCATTGTTCGCGGCCGCGGCGCTGCTCGCAAGTTGCCTCACGCCTTACGGATGGGACGCGCTGTTTGCAGCGCGGCGGATTCTCAGTCTCGGCGCGGCGCTGGACTTGATCGGCGAGTGGCGTTCAGCGAACTTCGCTCATCCCGGACCGCTGGAAGCTGCCGTTACCCTGGCGTTCGTTCTGGCTCTTTGGCGCGGCGTCGTACTGCCGCCGATACGGGTGGCGCTTGTGGTTGGATTTGTGCTGATGGCGCTTAGCCATGTGCGTAATGCTGAAGTCCTCGCGCTGCTGGGGCCGATGGTTATCGCGGCGCCGCTGGCACGATGGGTCGGCGGCCCCGACAGCAATACGCAATCCGCTGGATCGCCGCGGCAAGGCTTGTTGTTGGCGGGGCTCGCAATCGTTCTGGCAGCAGGCACGCTCTTGTTTGCATCGGTTCATCGTTTTGAGCCCAATGTCTGGCAATCGCCGGTTGCCGCAGTCGCGGCGCTGAAGAAGATGAATTTCAAGCGCGTGTTCAACGATTATGATTTCGGCGGCTATCTGATCGCCAACGGCGTCGCGACGTTCATCGACGGGCGGACCGAATTGTTCGGCGAGAAATTCATGGTCGATCACAACGCCGCCAGCGGATTGATTGAGCCGGAAAATCTATTCCGGCTGCTTGAGGAGTATGGAATCGAGGCGACCCTGATGCGGACGCAGAGCGCCGCGACCAAGCTGCTCGATCACATCGACGGCTGGCAGAAGGTGTATGCCGACGACATCGCTACGATCCATGTCCGTAAAACCGGCGGGGTGCATACGATCGAGCCGGTGGTTGAGCCGCAGGTGAAATAAATTTCGCCGGCGTCATGCATAAACGATATTAGCTACGCCAGCCTTCATCGCCGTTCAAAAGACAAATTGCTTTCCTAGAATTCATAGCGCAGGGGGGCAGTGCCCGTATCCGACAGCAATCCTGTCCAATTTGCTTTCAAAAACAAAAAGCAAAAAAGGGGAGACGCGCCATGCCCACAACAGACGTCGGCTATTTGCCCCACGAGAATCCCTGCGCACAATGCGGCAAGCCGATCGCCGCCCCGGAGTGGATTGAAAGCGGTCCGCGCCGCATCTCATATCTCTGGCATTGCCGGGCCTGCGACTACCGGTTCGAGGCGGTGGCCTTCTTCAATGATTCCGAGCCGGATCGAGAAGCTCTCGCAGCCTGACGGAACTACTAGGCGGGCAAGGCGTTAGTCCGTTTCATCGACCCAAAGGAGGGTGACGATGACCGACGTGATGGCAAAACCGCACCAGCTGATTGCGAGCGACCGGGTCGAAGGCACCGCGGTGAGACGGCCGAACGGCGACAGGATCGGCCATATCGAACGACTGATGATCGACAAAATCTCGGGCAGGGTGTCTTACGCGATCCTCAGCTTCGGCGGGTTTCTCGGCATGGGGACCAATCTGCTTCCGCTGCCATGGGCGCGTCTCACCTACAGCCCGAGATTCGAGGCCTACGAGCTCGACATCGACGATGAGGAGCTGAGGCGGGCGCCGTCATTCCGCGCGGACAGGGATTTCGACTGGGGCGATCGCTCGCAAGAAGCAGAGTTGCATCGTTATTACGGGATACCGCCATACTGGGGCGGTTTCTGATCGCTCTTTGATAATCGCGGAAAGCGCGGCAAAATGCCGTAGGGGTTTGTCGCGCGCGTGTCTGATCGGGCCTCCGCGGCACCTCACTTATTGCAACTTGAAAATGCATTCCCGGAATTGGAACAGCGGACGCATTGGCGTGTTCTCTTTTCACAACTTTCCTTATCAGGGAGAAAGCATATGTTCGCGAAATATATGACAGCCGGTTTGGTTGGTTCGGCGTTGCTGGCGACCGTCGCGTTTGCGCAAAGCCCGACGGCAACCACCGACCGCGCCAACATGGCGCCAGCGGCTGCGTCCGACTCGTCATTCCGGGGCACCTGGCGCGCGTCGAAAATCGTCGGCCTTAACGTCTACAACGACAACAATGAAAGTCTCGGCGCGATCAACGATCTCTTGACCGACAAGAACGGGAACATCAAAGCGGTGGTGATCGGCGTCGGTGGCTTCCTCGGTGTCGGCGAGCATCTTGTCGCCGTTCCCTTCGAGAAGATCAAATTCGTCAACGAGCCTGTTGCTTACACTAGCGCTGGGGCCGGTCCGAACACCGCCGGCAGCCGGCCGGCGTCATCGACGACGACGGGCGCTGCGAACCCGCCAGCCTCGGCGACGACCTCGAAGCCCAATCCATGGTACCCGGACCATGCGGTGTTCAACGCGAGCAAGGATGAGCTGAAGGCGATGCCTGAGTTCAAATATTCAACCTGAGGCAACGTCTAAGTGGAAGTGAGAGCGCGTCCGGTTTCGCCGGGCGCGCTTCTGCTGTTCGGCTAGCTCAATTCGTCTTGACCAGCGGGCAGCCGCCCTTGTCGAGCGGACGGAACGCTTCGTCGCCAGGCACGGTGGCGATCAGCTTGTAGAGATCCCATTCGCCCTTCGACTCTTCCGGCTTCTTCACCTCGAACAGATACATGTCGTGGACCATGCGGCCGTCGATGCGGATTTTGCCGCCCTTGGCGAAAAAATCGTTGATCGGCGTCGCCCGCATCTGCGCCATCACCTTCGGCGCTTCATCTGACCCGATCGTCTCGATCGCCTTCAGATAATGCATCGTCGCGGAATACAGCCCTGCCTGGATCATGGTGGGCATATGACCGACCTTGTCGAGGAAGCGCTTGGAAAAGACCCGGGTCTCGTCATTCATGTCCCAGTAGAACGCGTCGGTGACGATCAGGCCCTGCGTCTCCTTGGCGCCGAGCGCGTGCGTGTCGGTGATCTCCTGCAACAGCGCGATCATCTTCTGACCGCCTTTGGTGATGCCGAATTCCGAAGCCTGCTTCAGCGCATTGGTGGTGTCGCCACCGGCATTGGCGAGCGCCACGACCTTGGCTTTGGAGGCCTGGGCCTGCAGCAGGAACGACGAGAAGTCCGACGAATTGAGCGGATGGCGGACGTTTCCAAGCACCTTGCCGCCGCTCTCCTTGACGACGTTCGCAGCATCGCGTTCGAGCGCCATGCCGAATGCGTAATCCGCCGTGACGAAGAACCATGTATCCTCGCCGCGCTTGACCATCGCCCTGCCGGCGACGTTGGACAGCGCGTAGGTATCGTAGGTCCAGTGAACCGTGTTCGGCGAACAGGCAACGCCGGTAAGATCGGAGCTGCCGCCACCGGAATTGATATTGATTTTGTTCTTCTCGCGGGTCAGTGCGGAGACCGGCAGTGCGACCGACGAGGTGGGCACGTCGAAGATCGCGTCGACTTTCTCGTTGTCATACCAGTTACGCGCGATGCCGACGCCGACGTCGGGCTTGTTCTGATGGTCGGCGGAGATCACCTCGACGGGTTTGCCCTTCACCTTGCCGCCGTAATCGGCGACGGCCATCTGGACCGCGGCAACCGAGCCTTTGCCAGTCGCGTCGGCATAGAGGCTGGACATGTCCGTAAGCACACCAATCTTGACGACGTCGTCGGAAATCTGCGCGTTTGCTGCAGTGCCGGACACGGCGAAAGCGATGATGGCCGCGACCGCGGCTGCAGGTGACTTCATAGTTTTCTTCTCCCTGGCTTTTTTGTTGAGGGCTTCGGTTGAGGCACGTCTTCTATCCGGCCTGGGCGGCGGCTGCAAAGCCGACTTTTGGGCATCCAGGATGGTTCCCGCTTCCGGATTACGCCTTTCAGCGGCGATATCGCGATGTTAGGCTCATCGGCAGCAGGACCACCTGCGTCCTGCCTAATAACGAACGGGAGGACGACATGCCTGAGAGCGTCTACAAAGTTATTGAGCTGATCGGTACCAGCAGCGATTCATGGGAAAATGCGGCCGCGGCAGCAGTCGAGAGGGCCGGGAAAACTCTCCGGGATCTTCGCGTGGCCGAGGTCGTCAAGCTCGACTTGCAGTTGGATGCCCAGGGCAAGATCGAAGCCTACCGCGCTAAGCTCAACGTCTCGTTCAAATTCGAGGATTAACGAAGCGGTCGGCGCGCGAGCCGGCTTCTTACCTGGCCGCGGTTTGCGGGGAGGGGTAAGAAATTCGAGCAGAGCTCGAATTTTCGGGTGAGGGGGTGTCCGCGCGAGAGATGTGCGGAGAGCGCCCCTCACCCGGTCTTCCAACAGCGAGATTCGCTCGTCTTGATTCCGCGAAGAGCGGGGCGAGGGAAAAGAAGCGGACTTTACAACCCCGGCAGCGTGGTGATGTAAACATTGATCGCGCCCTCGGCTTCCGCGATCACGCGTAGCGTTTTGGAATCGAAGGCGATGTCGGCGAGGCGCAGGCTGGTGATTTCAGCCGCCACCCGCACGCCGTCCTCGTTCTTCTGAAAATCTGATATCGCGGCCGCGATTTTTTTCTGCGCGTTGGCTGCGAACGGTTTGAGGTCGACGGTGGTTTTCTCCGCCAGCGTCTTTTCCAGGTGCGGCATGGCCGCGCGCGCCGCAGCTCCAAGCAGTCCGAACGCCGCTTCCGATTCGACGGCGAGTTCGATGTTGGACAGGCGCAGGGTCTGCTGCGCCTGGTCGAGCACCGGCTTGCCCCAGATATGCACATTGGCTTCGCCGCCGAATCCGAAGAAACTCTTCTTCTCTTTGGCGTTGACCAAAAGCGAGATCAGCAGCCGGTCCCCCGATGCCGCGACCGTTGCACGCTTCACGGTGACGTCGACGGAGCCTGAGCCGTCTTCCGGAAACGTCCGGCCGGCGAACTGCGCCTCTATGATCTTGTTAATCTCGGTGAACGGCATGTCGATCGGCACGCCGACGCTGACGCCTCCCGGCGTAGGGGGCACGATGCTGATGGTTGCGGGAAACGGGCAATCGGGCTTGGTCTGCACCGATGTGATGCGGGTCTCCGCCTCGATGCCGAGCGTCAGCGTGACGGCGGAAGCATCGACGCGCGGCTGGGCTGCGATCGCGCGGGTCGGCCGCAGCTCCAGCCAAAGCGGCGGTAGCGACGAGGCGGCGGCGGTGCCTTGCAGCGGAATCGAACGGCAGGCCTTGGTCCATTGCAGCCGTGCGCTCTGCTCGAACGCGGGATCGTTGTGGATTCGCGCCTGCATCGCAGTGAGCTGATCGGCAACGGTCTTGTCGATCATCGGCTTGACCTGCGCCGGGACATTGACGCGCGCCCCCGCCACCGAAAGGCTGGTGTCGCCCAAGGTGACCTGCGCGGCCAAATTCGGCTCGATGCGCCAGGCCGCGGCGAGCTTTGGCCGCGCGGTGATCATAACATTGCCTTTGATCTCGGCGCTGGCATTGAGCGCCTTGATGTTGACGCTGCCGATCTGCTTGGCGACATTGCCGCCGAGCAGGCCGCTGAGCGCGTCACCGACCGCCCCCGTCGCCTTTGACGACAGCGAGCCCGTCACATTCAGCGTTCCCGTCAGCGGCGTCGCCAGCGACAACACATCCTGGGCGCCGGTCGCGGTGATCGCACCGCGCGACGCGGTCCAGCCGATATCGGCGTTTTCCAGAATTTGCGACACCGGATTGTCGGCTTTGCCTGCGAAGGTGCGCGGCGCGCCGCGATCGGCGGCGTCGCGAATAGCAGTAAGCGCAATCGAGACCGGCGCGATGATGCTGGAACTGCGCGGGGCCGGCGGCAGCGGCGGCAATTCGACCAGCACCGGCGCACGAATCATGCCGCGCGGCGATAGCCAATCCATGGTCTTCAAGCTCACGAAAAACGAGACCGCTACCACCGCGATCGCAAGCAGGATCGTTTTGAGACGCACCGCCAGACGCATTATGTCCCCGGACTGATTTGAACCGGAGAGTCTACAGGGCGGGTTCCGGAGGCGCCAGAGCGGCGGAGGGGCACCTTGGTCACTAATAAGAGACGACATGGCGCAAGGTCCCGCGTGGGCGGGAACGTGTTCGAATTGTTGCCAGTTCAGTGGCACGAGAAACAATCGCGGGCCGGCAACCCCCTATTCATTTGTTCGCAGTGAATCCAGTGTCTATCGGGCGCGTAGACGCGCCAGATCGGGTGGGGAGACGCCGATGGTGACGCGTCTGTCGGCAACAGCATGATGAAACTGCTCAAGCGCTAGACCGATCGCTGACAGGTCGCCTTCCTCGATCGCGCCATCGTCGTAGCAGTCGAGCGTCTCCCGCAAGAGACCGTCCGCCTCGCATTGCATCGTCGCCAGTTCTTCCGCGGATTCCATCTGACGCACCCTGGAAATCAGGTCGAGCAGATGGTCGCGATGCAATGTGTATTGTTCTTTGTCATTCCGCTTCCAATAGTGACGCAGCCAGGCGCCGGCGGACCCCAGCCCGGAGAGAAGGAGAATGGCGCCCCATATGTAGTCGCTGTATTTCTCGAGGAAGGTGCGTTCGGTGCCATCGATGAAGGCCGCCGCTCCCGGATGTGCCGGCAGGGCGGCATCCTTGTCGGTGTCAGGTTTCTCGATTTTTGCGGCGCTGGGCAATTCCCTGGCGAGTTGCGGTCGAACGGCAAACAGTTGCCGAACGAATGCGCCGACCGCCGTGTCGGACAGGGACTTTGATGCGATGATCAGGTGGTTGACACTGACCGTGTCAACCTTGTCGTCCGGGCGGGGAGGGGATGAACTAAAGATGCGGGCGGGAATTTCCTCGGATTCATACAGCGGATGCTTCTGGGCAATCACCTCTGAAACCTCGATCGGAAGAAATTTCGGCTCACCCCTGGCCTTGGCGGTCAATGCGATGGCTTCAGTGGTGATCTTGCTGTCCAGCGGACCGACGGCCATGTAAGCGTCGATGGCCGGGTCGCGCGCCAGTTCGGCAATCTGATCGGTCCCGAACTGGGTGATCGCCACCTTTTCGGGATTGACGCCGGATTCAGTCAGTATCACGTGTAGCAATGTGACATTCGCTTGCGTTCGGCCGATGACGCCGACTCGATGTCCGGCGAGATTGTCGATCTCCTTGATTTTTGGGGCCGGTGGTTTTTTGGAGCCTTTGGGCGGAACACCGGAAGGTGCCCATAGGACGACGACGTGCTTGCGCATAATGGCGACGGATTCGGCATTGGCAGGCAAGTCCAGGTCGCCGCGCGCAACCGCAACGTCGGTCTTCGAAGCCGCAAGAAGAGCGATGCTCTCGGCCGCTCCTTGCGTGGTGATCGGTGAGAGCCGGACCGGGCCTCCCTCGCGGGCAAAATTCTGTGTGAGCGCCAGAATGAGCTTGTGGTCATCGCTCCCGGGCGGACCGACGGCGATCCGCAAGGTGACCGGCCGCAAAGCGAAATACAATCCGCCGGCGGCCGCGCCGAAAAGGAAAATGCCGGCGGCCAGCACTAGCAGCGCATAGCTCTTCGTCTTCCGCCTTCTGCGGGACACGCCGGGATTTTCGCTGGGGTCTGACATTGTTCCTGCACGCTACACGAAAAGCTTCGAACCGGCCGGAAAAAAGAACGTCTACACATCGATGACGTCACACGTTTGAAATATCCTTGGCCGAACGTCGGGAACTGAGAATCATTAAGCCTTCAGGTCCCGTGATGCGGATTTTAATTGCGACCGACGCTTGGCATCCGCAGGTAAATGGCGTGGTTCGCACATTAACCTCGTTGGCCCGCAGCGCATCGGCGCTTGGAGCCGAAATCGATTTTCTAACTCCCGACGGGTTCCCATCCCTTGATGTTCCGACCTATCCGGGGTTGCGAATGGCCCTGCCGAACCAGCGCGCGATTGCCGCCAGGATAGAGGCGGTATCGCCCGACGCCGTTCACATTACGACTGAGGGACCGATTGGATGGGCGGTGCGAGCCTATTGCCGCCGCCGCAAGCTGGCCTTCACGACTTCCTATACGACGCGCTTTCCGGAATACATCGCGGTACGCTCGATCATTCCCTCCGCGTTGAGCTATGCGGTGCTGCGACACTTTCATGCGGCGGCCGCCATGACGATGGTTGCCACCTCATCGCTTAAGCAAGAACTTGGCGCGAGAGGTTTCAGGAAGCTTGGCACCTGGACGCGAGGGGTCGATACCGACCTCTTCACACCCGACGATCCGGCCGAGCTTGCTTTGCCGAGGCCCATTTTTATGACCGTAGGCCGTGTAGCGGTTGAAAAGAACCTTGAGGCGTTTCTCGCGCTGGACTTGCCCGGATCCAAGGTTGTGATTGGGGACGGACCGCAGAAGGCGGCGCTGGAACTCCGGTATCCGAAAGTCAGATTTTTGGGCGAAAAAACCGCTAAGACCTTGACCTCTCATCTGGCCGCGGCAGACGTCTTTGTCTTTCCGAGCCTTACAGACACTTTCGGCGTCGTTCAACTCGAAGCGCTGGCGTGCGGCACGCCCGTCGCGGCGTTTCCGGTTACCGGCCCGCTGGATGTGATTGCGGATCATCCCGTTGGTGCTTTGGATACGAACCTGCGAACCGCCTGCATCCGCGCGCTTGGCATCTCCCGCCAATCGTGCCGGAGTTTTGCGCTCGAGCGTTCCTGGGAAAACAGCGCAAGGCAGTTCATTGGCAATCTGACAGCGTTGCAGCCGAGCCGCTCGCTGCGTCCCGTACGCCGCGTGGCAGGCAGAAGCGCTGTGCAGGCTAATCGGATCATCAGAATAGCGAGTGAGAGTCATCATGGCAGAAATCATCAAACTTGACGGTACACGGCAGTTGGACTTCGACCGCGCGATGGTCGAGCACGCCTACGACCGCTGGGCTCCGATCTATGACCTCGTATTTGGCGGGGTGTTCAGCAAAGGCCGGCGCGCTGCCATTCTCGCCACCAACAGCATCGGCGGCCGCGTGCTCGAGGTCGGCGTCGGGACCGGGATCTCGTTGCCGCAATATGCGTCGCACCTTCGCGTCTTTGGCACCGATATCTCGGCGGCTATGTTGCGCAAGGCCAAGGCGCGCGTCGCCGATCTCCGCTTGAAGAATGTCGAAGGTCTCGCGGTGATGGATGCGGAGAAGCTCGAATTCCCCGATAATTCCTTCGATGTCGTCATGGCGCAATATGTCGTGACGGCGGTCCCGAATCCGGAAGCCGCGCTGGACGAGTTCGCCCGGGTTTTACGACCCGGCGGTGAGATTATCCTGCTGAGCCGAGTCAGTGCGGATGCCGGGATGCGACGCTTCATCGAGCAACGGCTCCAACCGGTGGTGCGTCAGCTTGGCTGGCGGACCGAATTTGCATGGTCGCGTTATGCGCAATGGGTCGCGGCGGCCCATGGGGTGGAATTGGTTGAACGCCGCGCGGTGCCACCCTTCGGCCACTTCTCGCTGATTCGTTTCCGCAAGGCGGAAGCAGCCAGCGCCGCGTAGTGGCCAGCGACACTTTCGGCCGCGCCGTCGCACAATGCGACCATGTCATTATCATGTTGTCACACACCGGACACCGAATCCCTGTAGTCAGGTGCCGACGTTGGAGGGAAACGATGAAGCGCTTCATGACGGAATTGCGAACCCAGCGGTGGGATGACCATCGCTACTACCATCACAGCCGCATCAACCAGAGTCTGCACTTCGTCAGCGCCTTCAGCTTTCTCGTCGGCTACGCGCTGCTCTTTGTCGATCCGGTGGCCGCTGCCCTGGTCGGCTGGCTGGTCTCCATGACCACCCGGCAGGCCGGTCACTTCTTTTTCGAGCCGAAAGGCTACGATCACGTCAATCAGGCTACCCACGACCACAAAGAGGAAATCAAGGTCGGCTATAATCTGAACCGAAAGATCGTCCTAATGACTATCTGGGCACTTTCGCCGCTGGTGCTGTTCCTCGATCCGACCCTGTTCGGACTCTTTGCGCCCTGGAGTTCACCGGCTGATTTCACGCGCCAGGTTGCCAAGGTTTGGCTGGCGATCGGGATCGGCGGCCTGCTGTTCCGGACGATCCATCTGTTCTTCATTCGCGACGTCGAGACGGGTCTGGTCTGGATGACGAAAATCCTGACCGACCCGTTCAGCGATCTCAAACTATACTACAAGGCGCCGCTGTACCTGCTGAAGGGCGAACTGATCGATCCCGGTCTTGAAAAGCACGTCAAGCACGCCTGAGAGTGCGCCATCGAAAAGGCGGCTGCGGTTTACCGCGGCCGTTTTCGCGTCAGCATCTCTTTCAGGATTTGCCGACGGATTTTTTTGTTGGTGATGGAAGCGTCGCGCCACCACCAGCCGTCCTGCTTCATTTTCTCGGCCGCGGCTACAAAGCGTTTCGCCACCTCCGCAAAGTCCGCGTCGGTGTAATTGAGGCTGAAAATCAGACGGCCGGTCCCTACCCAGCTCAGCGCGAGCCCTTCGGCCCGCAAGTAATACTGAAACATCCAGTTGTAGCGTGACGGCTCGGTATAATGCACCATCCAGATCGAGGAGAGGTTGGCGACTTGAACCGGCAGGTTTTCCGAGGCCAGTTTGTCGTTCAACTGCAGGGCGCGTCCATTCCAGATATCATCGAGCCCGCTATAAACAGAACGAAAACCGGGACTGGCGAGCCGGCTGAGAAATTCATCCATCGCCGTCATGACGTAAGGGTGCGAATTGAATGTGCCGCGCGCAAAGCAGATATCGACTGGGTGATCTTCCCGGAAGCGGCGCATCAGATCGCTGCGTCCGCAGACCACGCCCACGGGGAGTCCTCCCGCGAGACTCTTGCCATAGGTGACCATGTCGGCGCGCACCCCGAAGTATTCCTGGGCACCGCCTGCGGCGAGCCTGAAGCCGACGAATATCTCGTCGAAGATCAGGACGATATTGCGCTCGGTGCAGACTTGCCGCAGCGATTTGAGCCACTGGCTATAGGCGGCGCGATCGAAATGGCCGGTTCGCGAGCTGTCGACCAGCGCGGAATCGGCCGGCGCGTTGGCGTTGGGGTGAAGCGCCTGCAGGGGATTGACCAGAACGCAGGCGATATCGCGCCGCGTTTTCAAAACGTGAAGGGTCCGTTCCGACATATCGGCCAGGGTATAGGTTTCGTGCGGCGAGATCGGGTTGCCGACGCCGGGCTGCACGTCGCCCCACCAGCCGTGATAGGCCCCGGCAAAACGCACGAGATGCGATCGGCGCGTGTGATAGCGGGCGAGTCTCACCGCCTGCATCACCGCTTCGGTGCCGGACATGTGGAACGAGACCTCGTCGAGCCCGGAAATCTCGCACAACCGCGTGACATTGTCGGCAATGACGGGATGGTAGGGTCCGAGCACCGGGCCGAGCGCATTGGCGCGCGCCTCGGCTTTGGCAATGCATTCCTTGTAGAAGTCGTTGCCAAAAATATTGACACCATACGAGCCGGTCAGATCGTAGAAGGCGTTGCCGTCGAGATCCGTGACCGTGACCCCCGCCGACGACTGCATGAACGCACCGGCGCCCAAATGCTCACGCACCACCCGGCTGTATTGGAAAGGCACCCGGTAGGCCTCGGTAAATTGCAGGTCGGAGATGCGCGTCGAGGCCTGCAACGTCATCTGCCTGCCTTTGGCGAACCGGTCCTGATAGAGGCGCGCGAGGCGGAAGAATCCCTCCTGACGCTGGGTGCCCACCGCGGCCGGCGCACCGTCGGAACTGAAGAAATCGTTGATGTCGAAATCGTAGAACGGGATCAAGCGCGCGACCCTGCGCGACATTTTCGAGTGTCCGGTCAGCGAGCGGTGTTTGGCCCGCGACAACGCCAAACGCGCCCGCAATTTGGGAAAAATGGCAGCGGTGCCGATAATGGCAGCGCCAGCGAGAGACAAAATCGGAAGAGACGAATCCATGCCGTCAAGCGCTAACCAGTCCCGCTGACAGATTCATGACAATTCGAGACCTCATCGCGGTTCTGTCGCAACAGGAAGATCTTAACTTTCTGCTGACCAACCGCGTCCCGCGGGCGGCCCTGACCCGGTTCATGGGGTGGTTCAGCAAGATCGAACACCCCCTGATCCGCGACCTCTCGATCGGCTGCTGGCGGCTGTTTTCCGATCTCGATCTTTCCGAAGCGCGCAAAACAACTTTCAAAAGCCTCCATGATTGTTTTACCCGCCAACTCCGCCCCGGCCTGCGACCGCCTGACGCGGACGCTTCGATCGTGGTCAGTCCGTGCGATGCCATCATCGGTGCATTCGGCGCGGTCCGAGATGCCGAACTTTTTCAAATCAAGGGCGCGCCCTATACGCTTAAGGACCTGCTTGGCGATCCCGCGCTGGTGGAAGCGCACCGGAACGGAAGGTTCATCACGCTGCGGCTGACCTCAAGCATGTATCATCGCTTTCATGCGCCGCACGACTGCCGGATCGAGCAGGTCACGTTCATCCATGGCGATACCTGGAACGTTAACCCGATCGCGCTGAAACGGATCGAAAAGCTGTTCTGCAAGAACCAGCGCGCGGTTCTTCGAACCCGTCTGAAAACCGGCGAGATGCTCACCCTGGTGCCGGTCGCGGCTATTCTGGTTGCCAGTATCCGGCTGCATTTTCTCGATTTCGTGCTCAACGCCCAAACGCGAGGGCCGACCGTCTTCCCTTGCGATGTCAGCGTCCGCAAAGGGGATGAACTCGGGTGGTTCGAGCACGGATCGACCATTATCGTGCTTGCGCCCGATAATTTCGAATTCTCCGACAATGTTTTGGCATCGGCGCGGATTCGTGCCGGTCAGCCTTTGCTGCGAAAACCCGCCTGATCCCTTCTTCAGCGGATTCGGGAGAAAGGGCGCTACGCCGCGCATCTATAGTTTTATCGTAGCTCGGCCGCGCTGTTCGTCAGGCGGTTTAGTGTCGCGGAATGAAAACAGCAGCGACAGTTTCCAGACGATCGTCAGTGCATCGCAGACATGAATTCTGACTTACGTGTCAGAAACTGTCGCATTTGTCAGTTGAAATCATTGGGTCGCCCGATAGCTTTTTCTAGCGACATTATCGGTCGCTGAATTCAACCATGGAGGAATTGAGATGAACAACAAGCTTCTTGGTTGCGTCATCGCGGGTGTGCTGGGTACGACTCTTGCTTTGGCGTCACCGGCGCTCGCCCGCGGCGGTGGTGGCGGCGGCGGTGGCGGGGGCCATGGTGGCGGTGGCGGGATGGGAGGGGGTATGGGAGGTTTTGGCAGGGGAGGCGGTATGGGAGGTGGGATGCATGTCGGCGGCATGGGAGGGGGAGCGCGTTTCGGCGCCATGGGCGGCGGCGCGCGCGTTGCAGGCATTGGCGGAGGCGCGCACTTCATCGGCGGCCGTTTCGGCGGAGGGGCGCGTTTCGGTGACGGCCGTTTCGCTGGTGCGCGTTTTGCGCATGCTGCCTTCGCGCCTCGGTTTTCAACGGGCGCGTTTCGGGGCCGGGACGGCTTCCGTCATCGCGCGTTCTTCCGTCACCGCTTCAATCGCTTTGCGTTCTTTGGCGGGCCCTTCTTCTACGGCGACTACGACGGCTGCTGGACCCAAGCGTGGACGCCATATGGACCGCAGTGGGTCAATGCCTGCGGCTATTATGGCTACTATTAGCGCTGCTGAAGCACATCGCGATTGATTTAACGTGGCAACCATTTTGATCCGGCGAGTTACCGGAGCGACACCTGATGTGTGGTGGTCGTATCGGTTCTGGCGGCGGAGTGGTTCATGAGCGAGTATCCACACATCGCGATGGTGGAATCTGGCTCGGCTGGCGACGCCGACACTCGTTGTGCGAACCTCGCCACGCAACCCTTAGATCACATACGAGTTAGTTCCGGACATATGTCAGCGCGCGACCTCCGATTTTGCTAAAGTGAACGCGGCTTTTTTGGCCAGTCGTTCGGAGACGGAAGGCCATGATGGAAGCTCACCGCCGTATTCTGATCGTTGAGGACGACCCGGAAACCGCCGGTCAGCTCGTGGAGTCGCTCACGGCCGGCGGTTATCAGGTGGATTTGGCCGCCAACGGCAACGAGGCGCTGAGCCGCGGCGCTGCCAGCGACTATGCCGTAATCACGATCGACCGCATGCTTCCGGACATCGATGGCATCGCGGTCATGCGTCAGTTGCGCGACGACGGCATCGCCGCGCCCGTCCTGATCATCAGTGCACTAGGAGAAGTCGACGATCGGGTGCGTGGCTTGCGTGCCGGGGGCGATGACTATTTGGTCAAACCTTTTTCTTTCGTCGAACTGTTGGCGCGCGTCGAGGCGCTGGGCCGACGCAGTGACACCGTTGTCAAGGAGACCATCTTGCACGTCGGTGATCTCGCGGTCGACCTGGTGTTGCGGACCGCCAGCCGACGCGGCAAGGACATTTTTCTTTTTCCTCGGGAATTCCAGCTTCTGGAGTATTTGGTGCGCAACGAAGGCCGCATTGTTTCCCGGGCAATGCTGTTGCAGCACGTCTGGGATCTTCATTTCGATCCCTCAACAAATATTATCGACGTCTATGTCAGTCGCGTGCGTCGCAAAGTCGACGGCCAGCAGGCCTATCCGTTGATCCATACGGTTCGTGGTATCGGGTATTGTCTCCGTGCTCCTGGCTAAGACCCTAACGTCATCGACTTTCAAGCTGGCACTGATCGCGATCGGGACGTTCGGCGTGATCGTGTCGGCCATTTTCAGCTACGTCTACCTGTCCACTTCCTCCTATGTACGCAGCCGATCGGACCGTGCGATCGTGACCGAGCATTCGAGCCTGCAAGACGCTTACGAGCGAACCGGGCGCCCTGGGCTGATTGCCTTGGTGCAACAGCGCATCGCTGACAAAAGTCTTGCGGACAACGTGTATATCCTCGCCGATCCTTCATTGGCCGTCTTGGCCGGCAACCTCAAGCCATGGCCATCGACGGTCACGGCAGCCAAGGGGTGGACCGAGTTTCGCGCGCCGGAGCCGTTGCCCAACGCGACAAGCCGGCCGCTGCTGCGGGCAATGTTCGAAACATTTCCGAGCGGCGATCGTTTGTTGGTGGGGAGGGATATCAGCGACCTCGACAGCTTTACCGATCAGATCAAGGCAGCCGTGATCTCAGGCGTTGCAATGATATTCGTGCTTGCGGGGGTTGCGAGCATCCTGGTGACGCGCCGGACGGTAGGGCGGATTGAATCGATCAACGCTACCAGCCGGGCCATCATGCTCAGCGGTCTCGACAAGCGTATCCCGCTCCGCGGCACGAACGACGAATGGGATCGCGTTGCGGAGAACCTCAACCTGATGCTGGATCGCATCGAAACATTGATGGGGGAGATCAAGCAAGTCGGCGACAATATCGCGCACGACCTGCGGACGCCGCTGACGCGAATGCGCGGACGGCTGGAGAAGGCCTATCACGGTCAGTGCCTTGGCGAGGACGCTCAATCGCTGGTCGGCGACACGATCGCCGACCTCGATGCTGTCTTGCGGATATTCTCATCAATCACGCGGATTACGCAAATCGAGACCCAGGCGCGCAAGGGCGCGTTCCGCACCGTGAACCTGGTCGAAATCGCCAGTGAGGTTGTCGAATTGTACGATGCCGCGGCCGAACAGGACGGCACCTGTCTCACCGTCATCGGAGATCGTGAGGTGCTGGTGACCGGCGATCGTGATCTGATCTTCGATGCCATCGCCAATCTCGTGGACAATGGGATCAAGCATGGCCGTGCCGGAGGGCAAGTCGTCGTTGCGAACGAAAGCATTGACGGCAGGCCGGTCATCTCGATCGCCGATGACGGACCCGGGATTCCCGCGGGCGAATATGAGCATGTCTTCAAGCGCTTTTACCGGCTCGAACAAAGTCGCTACACGCCGGGAAACGGTCTCGGCCTCAGTCTGGTCGCTGCCGTCGCCCGCCTTCATGGCGCGCAGATCGAGATGGTTGATAACTCGCCTGGTCTGAAGCTCAAACTTTGGTTTTCAGCGCCAACCAGTTAGTCGCTATCTTTGGTGAGGACGCAAGCGAACACCCGGCGGGCAGTAACAAACCACCGGGCATCGCGACAATCTGATTGCGGTGAGGGAGGCTAGAACACGCCGAGCACAATGGCGCCGACAAAGGCGAGTGCGACATAAGCGGTAACGACGCTCAGTCTGCTGGCCAGAGTCATGGGAAACCTCTCGCTGGTTCACGCCGCTCCCCGCTCTAACGCCAAAGCCGGCAAAGCGTTCCGGGGGGAGTCAGCGCGACTGTCTATCCTGTAAAGCACCGCAGTTGTGCGCCGCGGCAACGTGGTTAAAAATTCGTGAAATCAGCGCATTGAAGAGTCGTTAAATAAATTCGTTGAACGTGCGCGGATGACGTGCGGAGTTCGTTTGTATCTCGTCGGCTCCTTGGTCCTTGTCTCGCTAGCGGGTTGCGGTCGCGGATTCTTTCAGTTCGCGGAGCGCGAACCGTGGCGGGCCGAGGCCGAGATCGCCTGCCTGAAGTCTGGCGCCGTCAAAGAGAACGCCGAACTGGTCCGAATCAGCCCGATCTCCGGCCCCGGAGCTTGCGGCGCGGAATATCCGCTCAAGGTCGCGGTGCTCGGTGAAAGCAGCGGCAGCTTCGGTTTTGCGGATGATAGCCTCCGGCCGCCCGCAAATATTGGCAATCAGCCACGCTGGCCGGTCTCGCGGCCGCCTCCAGCCGCATCACAGGCGCCGTCTTATCCCGATACTGCCATGCGCCAGCCAAGCTACGGCGCGCCATCCAACGGTCCGATTTCATTGACTCCGCCGGGCGTCGCGCCGGACCAAGACGAGATCGATCTGCCGCCCGAGGGCACGCCTGGGTTGAACCGGCCCTCAACCCGCGGGCCATATTTGGAGACGCAGGCCTATCCGCAGCGCGACCGCACTTCGGCGCCCTATTCGCAGCTCCGCGATGCCGGCCCCGGCCTGCCGCAGCCGGAACGCCTGCCGCGGCTCGGCCCTGCGCAGGGAAATTCCGTCGCCGCGTTCGGGCCGGTGGCGATGAATCCCGCCGCGACGCTGGCGTGTCCGATCGTCTCGGCGCTCGATCGCTGGCTCGCCGATTCCGTGCAGCCCGCCGCGATGCGCTGGTTCGGCGCGCGCGTCGTCGAGATCAGGCAGATCTCCGCCTATTCCTGCCGTGGCATGAACGGCAATTCGCGCGCGCATATTTCCGAGCATGCCTTCGGCAATGCGCTCGATATCGCGGGCTTTACGCTCGCCGATGGACGGTACGTTTCGGTGAAGGACGGCTGGAGGGGCATTCCGGCAGAGCAGGGCTTTCTGCGCGACGTGCAGGCGGCGGCCTGCCAGCAATTCAGCACCGTGCTGGCGCCGGGGTCCAACGTCTATCACTACGATCACATCCACGTCGATTTGATGCGCCGCGCCAGCCAGCGCGTCATCTGCGAGCCCGCCGCGGCCTCCGGCGAGGAGATCGCCGCGCGGGCGTCGCGGCGTAATCCCTACGCTTCGCGCGAGCCGTTTGTCACGGGATCACTGGGCGGCCGCAAAACCTTAGTCCATAGGCGCAAGCAGAGCGACAAGGTCAACGAGGAAGACGAGTTTGAGGACGATTAGAATGAAGGCCTCTCACGTGACGAGGCGCTCCAGCCGGGTAGCTTGCAGCGACTTCTGGTTCAGCGATCCTTCGACTGCTTCCTCGGCTACTATATAGGCAAGGCACGATCCAGATTTTGCCGGAATTTGTGCGCAATCAAATGGTCGAGCGATAGCCCGCCGGGGCCCCGCGCGATCAGCAGAAGAAAACAAGTCGCCCACACTCCATGGGTCGGCCAGGCGCCGGGATAGACGAAAATCTCGATCACCGCCGTCATGAACAGCAGGGCCAGTGCCGAAAGGCGCGTTGCGAGCCCGATAACAAGCAAAATTGGAAAGAAATGCTCCGAAAACGCCGACGCATAAGCGGCGATCGTGGGATCGATCAGCGGAAGCTGATATTCGTTCTGGAACAGCGCGATGGCGCTGGGTTTGAGATGCCAGCCCGCGACCTTTGTCTCACCGGACTGCCAGAACACCGCGGCCGGAAAAATGCGAGCCGCAAGCGCGATGAACCAATGGGGGATGCAATCCAGAGCGACGATACCCCGTTGAGTGGTCCGTACCAGAACCGATTCGGAGCGCGCTGCAACGGGGAATACGTCTGTCATGGCTGCCGTTACTTCTTCGGCTCCGGAAGAACGATACCCCGCACGAGGCCCGAGCCGATGAACCCCGCGAGGTTGCCGGTGAGGTCGAAATTCTGATCGTCGGCAAACGCCGCCTCGGCCGCCTTGCCGAGCGGTGAACCTGCGGCGAGCGCGAGCAGAAACGCCGCGCCACCTGGCGGCAGCGTGCGGACTTCCACTTCGAGATAAGGGCGAGAGACGAGCGCGTCTTCGCCGCGCCAATTCGTAATGGGCGCAAGCTCCTGTTCGCCGCTGTTCATCGCCCAGATCGTGACAATGGGATGAGCCGAGCGAACGATTCCAGTCGAGGGGTGCATATCGACCCGGATAGCCTCGACAGCCTGTCTATCGAGCGTCGCAAAGTGCTCCGCGCCGATGGGCGTAGCGTCGGCCGCATGATAGGAGCGTGTGCGCGCGGCTTCGAGTCGTGCCACGTCCGCAAGATAGAGAAGGTCACGCGTCGGTTCGAACGCGGCGATGAAAGCGGGAAAATCGTCGCCATAAACTGCGAGCAGGGGTGAACGCGGCGGCCGCTCCCGCACGAAGACCCCCGCCATCGCGGCGAAGAATTCCTCACCTACGATTTTCTCGACCACAGGGAAACGGCTCTTGAGCGTTTTCCCCAAGCCAGCCACCACATTGTTGCGGTAGACGGCAAAGCGTCGCGCAGGGACTGCAGCATTATGAGCAGTGACGCCGCAAGGAATCGGCTGATCGGCATTTAGCAGCGCATCCGCAAACGATGTCTCGAATGGTGCGAGCATGGCCCTCTCTCATGCTGCCGACGCGCGTGACGCATCGGATAGAATATTCTGCGCCGCGACCGCTTCTGCGAGCAGCGTCGGCCAATCGGGAACGTCGTTGTCCCACTCGATCAAGGTCGGAAGCGCGCCAGTGCGGGCGATGACGTGGGCGTAGAGAGTCCAGACTTCTTCCGCAATCGGTGATCCGTGAGTGTCGATCAGCAGCGGGGCGTCGACATCGTCCACTTCCTCGGCATGCCCGCCGAGATGGATTTCCTTCACCTGATCGAATGGAAACGAGTCCAGATATGTTAGAGGCTGCGTGCCGTGGTTCTTCGCCGACACGAAGACATTGTTGATGTCGAGCAGCAATCCGCATCCGGTTCGCTTCGACAGTTCGGTGAGGAAGTCGACCTCCGGGATCGTGCTTTCGGAAAAATCAATGTAGGTAGATGGATTTTCAAGCAGCATCTGGCGTCCGAGCGCCGTCTGCACCTCGTCGATATGCTCGGCGACCCGCGCCAGCGTCTGCTGCGTGTACGGCAACGGCAGAAGGTCATTTAAGTAAACATCGTTATGCGACGACCAGGCAAGATGCTCCGAGAAACTCTCCGGCACGTAGCGTTCGCATAGCATTTTGAGCCGCATGAGATGGTCGCGGTCAAGCGGCCCCATCGAGCCAATCGAAAGGCCGACGCCATGCACCGACAACGCATAGCGTTCGCGCAACGCGCTGAGCTGGGCGTGCGGCGGTCCACCGGCGCCCATGTAGTTCTCCGCGTGTACCTCGAAGAAACCGAGCGGCTGCGGAGCGGCGAGAATATCGCGAAAATGCGCGGGCTTGAAGCCGACGCCGGTACACGCGGGTAGATTCGAAACGATCGACATCTAGGTTCCGGCTTTGCGTGTTGCCGAAGAAATAAGAGGCGGACGGCGTACGCGTTACTTTGGCTCAGGACTTGATTGGCTCGAGCGAGCCCGTGCCCTTCGGTGTCTTGATTGTCGTGCAAGTCCCTTTGGCGACGTACTTCCAGGCGTTGCCCTGATAGTCGGCGCTCGCGGTTCCGGCACAGGTGGTGCCGGCACCGGCTGCGCAGTCGTTGTCACCCTTCATTGCAATGCCGTAGCATTTGTCCATGGTGGGCTGCGGCGGCTTCGGCGCGGCGAATGCCGGGGCAGCGATCATAGTGAGGGCGGCGGCGAAGGAGCCGGCGATTGTAGCGTTGGCGATAGCGTTCTTGGAATTCATGAGAGTTTCCTTTTCCGGTAGCCTCAGGCGTTGCAGGTCGACGGGATAGACGCAGCTTTCACCATCGACTTGCCGAGGAAACGGACGATGGCGGAGCTCGTAGCAATCCCAGCGTGGACGTTACGCACGTCGCGCTGTTACATTACCGAGTCCCGCTCTCACAATCCTGTGATCGGGGCGGAATTTTAGGAGATCTAATTTTAGGAGATCTATTGCGGTACAGCCTTTGCTGCGCCGCATACTAACACCGATGGCTGACTTCTACTTGGCTTTCATTGCGTTCGTCGCTTCCCAATCCTCTCCCGGCGGCGATTTGAGATACTGGCTGGACCGTCCGAGCATAATGCGCGCGGGTTGGTCGGACGGCCGCGCCTCCAGAACCTGCTGGAACAGGCTTACGGCAACGTCGAAATTGCGCGTGCGATAGGCGGCCAGGCTGGCGTCGTACAGCGCCACCCAAGGTGGAGGCATGGCTCCGCGTTCGGCCATATCAAGCAGTTCGTAGATTGCAATTCCGCTCGCCCGCCCATAGACCATCAGCCGGTCGAGTTCGCGCACCTGTATGTTATCGCCGGCGAGGCGGCGCGTTTCCTCTCCGATGATGATTTCGGTGCCATATTCCTTGTTCGCGCCTTCAAGCCGGCTCGCGACATTTACAGCATCACCGATCACCGTATAGTTAAGCCGAAATTCCGATCCGATATTGCCGACAAGCATGTCGCCGGAATTGACGCCGATGCGAACTCTGAGCGACCGGCCGCTGTCATCGGTCAGTTCCGACGCCCGAAGGGCACGCTGGCAGGCGAGCGCCGCTCGGCAGGCGTCGACAGCGTGATCGGCATTTGCCTCGGGTGCGCCCCAGAACGCCATCACCGCATCGCCGATGAATTTATCGATCGTGCCGCCGTGACTGCTGACCTCGCGCGACATGGTGTCAAGATAGCTGGAAAGCAGCGGGATGATCTGATCGCCCAGCCGTTCAGACAGCCCGGTAAAGCCGGCAATATCCGCGAACAAAACTGTCAGGTTCCGGATCGAGCCGCCGGGACTTGGTTCGATACCCTCGCTGACGAGTGTCTTCACAAGATCCGCGGGTATGTATTTCCGAAATGCGGCAAGCCCGCCGGCCATGTCGGCGATGGCATTCGACAGATTTTCAATTTCAATCAGGCGCGAGGCGTGGCGCCGCACCTTTTCGAGATCGAAGCGCGCGACGTGTTTGACCTCATCGACGACCATGATCAACGGTGTGGCGATAACTCGCCGAGCAAGCAACGCCGAAACAATGCCGGCGGCAACAATCAGAATTGCCAGCCCAATGAGCAATTGTCGTATCGTCCTTTCAATCGGACCAAGAAACTCCGCTTCCGGAATGACGGTCGCGAGCGTCCATCCGGGAAAGGCGAGCGGCGTCAAGCTCACGGCATAGGCATTTCCGGCAGTGACCAGCCTCACCTGGCGCGCAATTTTCTGGTCGCTGTCATAAGAGCTGCCGGCCTGCTTCATCGCGCCCTGTGCGATCGGCAATAACGGCTGATCCGACCGCTGCATATTGACTTCGTCGGCATCCGGATCTGCTGCGGCGATGGTTGTCCCATCGCGCCCCAGGATGAACGCCGCGCCGGATTTTCCGACTGCGAGGTTTGAGAGAAACTGAGCGAACCGCGTGTATTCGATGATAATTGCGAGAACGCCCTGGCGTTTCTGGTACACGTCGACCGGACCGGCATATGCGATCGACGGACGCGATCCCACCGGGTGAACCAATACATTGAACCAGCGCGGTTCGTCAGTTTGCATTCCGCTCCGATACCATTCCTGATCGGTGACGACGTAATCGGTATTTTCGAATCGGCGGTTCTCGAATTCAATGTCTCCGACCACAACCCCATACTGGTCGATGCGGCGCTTGATCGCACCGTCGACGGGCGCGATTTCCATCATTTCCAGTCCCAGATCACCGAGCTTATGCGCAGCAAAAAAAGCTCCGTCCGGCCAGCCGAACGCGACCCACGATATGTTTGGCTGCGACTGTAGTTGCGACAGAAATACGAACTCGCGTTTGTCCGCTTCGCGGGTCTCAAGGACGTGCTGAACAAATAACGTCCGGATCGCGGTATGTGCCGCGCGCGCTTCGGTGGTGATGGTGGTGAGTTCCTTTTCGACCGTAGAAACGATCTGCCCGTTGATGGTGTCTGCAAGCGCGTGGCTGTTCGCTTCCGCTGTCCGCCACCACAGGATGTGGACACCGATTGCACTCACCATGATCGATGCGAGGACGAGACCGGAAATTGCCAGGCGAATGCCAATTCGCATGAGTTTGGAACCTCCTACTGCATGTATCGAGAAAAGCGCCATCGATGTAAAGCAAGTGTCTTGGCTTCCGCTATGCTTGCGTTAGCGAAGATTGTCCAAACCACGAGGCCCTCAAAATTATGGGGCGAAGGTTTCATGTACAACTCGGGCGCCCCGCGCTGCGGGATGGCGGAGCCGTGTCTGAACTTCGCTTGGCTGTTTGAAAATTGAATCTGTCTGAATTGATTAAGTCGGGACGCGTCATACCTACAGCCGTCATCGCCCGCGAAAGCGGGCGATCCAGTATTCCAGAGCAAGCGGTTTGAAGTGGAGAGACCGCGGCGTACTGGATGCCCCGTTTTCGCGGGGCATGACGACCTAGCTAGAAGGTGACGTCCAGACGCAATCTCAGCTGGTTGAATGCGGACAATATGCGGTCAGAGCGGCTTGGCCTGATAGCCAGCGAGAAACATCCGCGTCGCGCTTCCAACCACCTGTGCGATGCGCTCCGCCGAAGGCGCCGGCGCGGCTTGAAAAATAAACGGCAGAAACAGCGACGCCTGACACATCTGCATGAACTGCGACGCCGCGAGGTGGCAATCGTCGATCGCAAGATCCTTTTCCCTGACATGGGCTTCGAGACAGAAGGCAAGGCGGCTGATGGTTTTCTCCAGCACATGCTCGTAATAGCGGCGGCCGACATCCGGCATCCGCTCGGCAATTGCCATGACGGTGCGGATCGCCGATCCGCCGCCCGGCCGGCACAATAGCTGGATATAGGCCTGGCCGAACTCCTGAAGCGTCGTCGCGACGTCGCGTTGGGGATCAAAATTGAAAGCCACTTTTTGCTGGTCGAGCATTTCCTCCTCGACGATCGCTTCGAACAACCGGCTCTTGTCGGCGAAATAGACATACAGCGTTCCCTTGGAGACGCCGGCGGAGCGGGCGATCTCGCCCATGCTGGCGCCGTCAAATCCGAGGTCCATGAAAACCTTGCGCGCGCCATCGAGAATTTGACGGCGTTTTGAGCTGTCCTCGTCGCCGACGAGGTGGAGGGAAGTGCGATCAGCTGCAACCATTGGTTTAGCTTTTCCGGAAAGATTTCAGTCCCGAACATGTCGCGGAGGCACGGCGCGTCTATTATCCGCCGCAAGGAATATACCTTGACCGAACCGTTCGGTCAATGTTAATTTGAAAAACTGGCGAGCGGGCAAGGCCCTGTTTTGGGAATGCGTCCGTCGCGATTGTAATGGAGAGCCCGTGATGGCGGCAGCGAGAGACCAGGCGGCGCGCGTGCTTCGTCCGGAGCCGGATGCGGCAGAAGGCGAGTCCGCGCGGGACGCTTCCGCCGCTCTCGCCGAGTCGCTTCGCGCCCATGTTTCGGAAGAGACTGTTGCGCGGCAGCATGCAGAGACACCGGCCAACCCGTCAATCGACAAACCCGCGATCGAAAAACCGGCTGGTGCGCCAGCACCTGGCGCCGAGCAGGCCGCGCCGAAATCGGGAAAACGCAAACTGGTTTTGATGGGCATCGTTGCGCTGCTCGCGCTCGCCGCCGCGTCCTACGGCACACACTATGTTCTGGTGGGACGCTTTTACGTCTCTACCGATGACGCCTATGTACGCGCCAACAACACCATGCTCGGCGCGCGGGTGTCCGGCCACATCGCGGCAATCCTTCCCGGCGACAACGTCGTGGTGCGGACCGGTGACGTGATCTTCAGGATCGACGACGGCGATTATCGCATCGCGGTGGACGCCGCACGCACCAAGATCGCGACCCAGCAGGCCACCATCGACCGTATCGGCCGTCAGGTCACCGCACTGGAAAGCGCGGTCGAGCAGGCCAAGGCGCAGCTGGCTTCGGCGGATGCCGCCTTGAAGCGGGCCGGCCTCGACTTCGACCGTCAGCAGGCGTTGAGCACCAAGGGATTTGCCTCGCGGGCGACGTTTGAGGTGTCCGAAGCCGGGCGCGATCAGGGCATGGCGGCGGTGAAATCGGCGCAGGCCGCCTATGACGCCGCGCGCGACAACGTCGAGGTCACCAAGGCGCAGCAGACTGAGGCCCGCGCGCAGCTTGCGGAATTGCAGACATCGCTCGCCAAGGCTCAGCGCGACCTCGATTTCACGGCGGTGCGTGCGCCGGTCGACGGGACGTTCTCCAACCGTCTGGTCAGCACCGGCGACTTCGTGGTGGTGGGGCAACGGCTCGGCAATGTGGTGCCGCTCAATGACGTCTTCATCGACGCCAACTTCAAGGAGACGCAACTCAAGCGCATCCGTCCGGGCCAGCCGGTGACGATCTCGGTGGACGCCTACGGGCATCGCAAGTTCGCCGGCGTCGTCGACAGCATCTCGCCTGCGGCCGGCTCGGTGTTCACGCTGCTGCCGCCAGATAACGCCACCGGCAACTTCACCAAGATCGTGCAGCGGCTTCCGGTTCGCATTCGTGTGCCGAAGGATGTCGCGAAGCAGAACCTGCTGCGCGCGGGCATGTCGGTTTATGCGACCGTCGATACCCGCGCCGGCGCCAAGGATGCCGACAGCGAAGCCGACCTCGACGCGCCGGCCGTGGTCGGACCGCAATAACTTTTGGCATCGGGCGGCGCGCCCGATCCTAAGCGCCCTGAGCCGAGCAGATCATGGCTGATGCCACTACCGCCCCACCGACGATGACGAACGCCACTGCTGTGGCGTCCGAGCGCATCGCGCCGCGACGGCTGTTTGCGTTTCTCATCATGGTGTTCGGGATGTTCATGTCTATCCTGGACATCCAGGTCGTCTCGGCGTCGCTTACCGATATCCAGGCCGGTTTGTCGGCGAGTTCAACCGAGGTGTCATGGGTCCAGACTTCGTATTTGATCGCGGAAGTGATCGCGATCCCCCTGTCCGGATTCCTGTCGCGCGCGCTCGGCACCCGATTGCTGTTTGCGATTTCCGCCTTCGGCTTCACCCTCGCGAGCTTCCTGTGCGGGTTAGCTTCGTCGATCGAACAGATGATCCTCTGGCGCGCGGTCCAGGGGTTTTTGGGCGCGGGCATGATCCCCACGGTGTTCGCATCGGCCTATACGGTGTTTCCGCGTTCGAAGTTCCATATCGTCGGCCCAATCATCGGCCTGGTCGCGACGCTGGCGCCGACCATCGGTCCGACAGTGGGCGGCTTCATCACCGACGCCATGTCCTGGCACTGGCTGTTCTTCATCAACATCGTCCCCGGCATCGGCATCACCGTCGGCGTGCTCGCGCTGGTGGATTTCGATCAGCCGAATTTCAAGCTGCTCGACCGTTTCGACTGGTTTGGCCTGATCGCGATGGCGGGGTTTTTGGGCTCGCTCGAATACGTGCTCGAGGAAGGGCCGCAATACGAGTGGCTGCAGGATACTTCCGTCGCGGTCTGTGCCGCGGTTTGCGCGATCTCCGGGATCGCCTTCTTCTACCGTGTGCTGACGGCGGAAGAACCGATCGTCGATATCAGAGCCTTCACCGACCGCAATTTCGGCATCGGCTGCCTGCTCTCATTCTGCATCGGCATCGGCCTTTACGGCTTGACCTACATGTATCCGCGCTATCTCGCGGAAGTGCGCGGCTATAGCGCGCTGATGATCGGCGAGACCATGTTCGTCTCCGGCATCACCCTGGTCCTCACCGCGCCCCTCGTCGGGCGTTTAATGCAAAGGGTCGACCTGCGCTACATCATCGCTACGGGCCTCATCATCTTTGCGCTCGGCTCGTGGCAGATGACCTGGATCACCCGGGACTACGACTTCTATGAACTGCTGCTGCCGCAAATCCTGCGCGGGATCGGCATGATGTTCGCGATGGTGCCGACCAACACCATCGCGCTCGGGACGCTGCGGCCGGATCGGGTGAAGAATGCCTCGGGGCTGTTCAATCTGACGCGCAATCTCGGCGGCGCGGTCGGGCTGGCGGTCATCAATCAGGTGCTGAATGAACGAACCGACCTGCATATTTCTCGGCTGCAGGAACGGGTGACCTGGGGCAACGCCACCGCGACCGAAACGCTCAATACGTTCACCCAGCGCCTGCAGGGCATGGGCGACGCCGCGCTGATGGCGATGAAGCAATTGTCCCAGATCGTTCACCGCCAGGCGGTGGTGATGGGATATGGCGACGCCTTCTTCATGCTGACACTATTTTATTTCGGCCTCAGCGTGCTGGTGATGCTTTTGAAAAAGCCGGCCTCGGCGTCCACAGAACCGGCGCACTAGGCGCCGATATTGTCTGCCTGTTCTGGTGGACGAGGAGCGGCCTGCGGGATTGCAGCGTGTCGGCGGCTTAAGCTAGGTTTTCGTGATCTGTCTCAGGCGCGCAGGGAGCCAAGGATGACTGAAATCGTGAGAAGAGAGCCCGGCGTTTCCGGACTTTCGCTAGTCCTTTCCGCCTGGCACGATCCAGCCGCGCGGATTTTTAATATCGATCTGCTGACGGGTCTCATCGCGATCTTGTTGCCCTGGTCGACGTCCGGCGTCGCGATTGCCGCGGTACTCTGGATCATCGCGCTGATCCCAACGCTTGAGGTGCGCGCATTTCTGCGATCGCTGATGCGTCCGATTTGTGCCCTGCCAATTGCTTTCTTCGCCTTGGCGCTTGTTGGAACCCTGTGGTCGGACGCATCCTGGGGCGCACGTCTTTATGCGGTCAGCCCGACCGCAAAACTGCTGATGTTGCCGCTGCTGCTCTATCATTTTGAGCGCTCGCCCCGCGGTGTATGGGTTTTCGTCGCCTTTCTGGCGTCCTGTACGCTGTTGATGGCGGTCTCCTGGGTTGTCGCTTTTCAGCCCGATCTCTCGCTCAAGCCCGAGGCCCTGGAACGAGGAATATTCGTCAAGAACTATATCGATCAAAGTCAGGAATTTGCGCTGTGCGCGGTGGCACTCGCCTATCCGGTCATGACTTTCCTGCAAACAAATAGAATACGGCTGGCCGCGCTGCTCGCGGTCATCGCCCTGAGCTTCCTGATGAACATGATGTTCGTCGTCATTTCGCGCACCGCACTGGTGACTATGCCCATCATGCTGGTGGTATTCGCACTGCTTCATTTGAAAACGCGAACTGCTGTTATTGCATTATGCATCGCTGGGTTGTTTGCAGCCGTCGTCTGGAACGCGTCTCCCGATTTGCGTACCACCGTCGCAAAGTTCTTCGCCGATTATCAGCAAACCTGGGGTCAGAATAATCCGAGCGGAATGGGTTCACGACTGCAGTTCTGGCAGAAATCACTGCGTTTTTTCGTGGAGGCTCCAGTGATCGGACACGGCACCGGATCCACGCGCGGCCTGTTCGAACAGGCCGCCATTGGCCAGATTGGCTCGCACGCCGAAATTGTGGCAAATCCCCACAATCAGACATTGAACGTGGCGGTGCAGTGGGGACTGATCGGGGTTGCTGTGCTCTATACGATGTGGTGGCTTCATTTGCGGCTGTTCCGC
>DASXJV010000095.1:0-26058 GCA_036497205.1 Bradyrhizobium sp. | reverse complement strand
GAGGTGGTGCAGAAGAAGGGTCTGAAAAGCTGCCGCGATCTCGAATACAACTGGCTCGGCACCGACGACCAGGGCCGTGACGTGGTCGCGCGCCTGATCTATGGCTTTCGCATCTCGGTGCTGTTCGGCCTCAGCCTGACCATTATCTCGTCGATCATCGGCGTCGCCGCCGGCGGCGTGCAGGGCTATTTCGGCGGCTGGATCGATTTGGGGTTCCAGCGATTCATCGAAGTCTGGAGTGCCATTCCCTCGCTGTATCTCTTGCTGATCCTGTCGTCGGTGCTGGTGCCCGGCTTCTTCGTCCTGCTCGGCATTCTCCTGCTGTTCTCATGGGTGTCGCTGGTCGGCCTGGTGCGCGCGGAGTTCCTGCGCGGGCGCAACTTCGAATACATCATGGCGGCGAGGGCGCTGGGTGTGTCCAATGCCGTGATCATGTTCCGGCACCTGCTGCCGAACGCGATGGTCGCGACCATGACGTTCCTGCCCTTCATCGTGTCTTCGTCGGTGATGACGCTGACCGCGCTCGATTTTCTCGGTTTCGGATTGCCGCCGGGTTCGCCCTCGCTTGGTGAATTGTTGTCGCAGGGCAAGGCCAACGTCCAGGCGCCGTGGCTCGGCTTCACCGGATTCTTCGCGGTCGCCATCATGCTGTCGCTGCTGATTTTCATCGGCGAAGCCGTGCGCGACGCGTTCGATCCGCGCAAGACGTTTCGATAGGACGCCGCATGGACGCGATCAACCAGCCCCTGCTCGACGTCCGCGATCTCTCGGTGGCATTTTATCAGCCGAGCGGCACCTCGGTCGCGGTCGACCATATTTCCTTTGAGATCAAGCGTGGCGAGTGCGTGGCGCTGGTCGGAGAATCCGGCTCCGGAAAATCCGTAAGCGCGCTGTCGATTCTGAAGCTGCTGCCGTATCCGACCGCTTCCCATCCGTCAGGCAGCATTCACTTCAAGGGGCGCGAACTGCTCGAGCTGTCGGAGCGCGAGATTCGCGGCATTCGCGGCAACGACATTTCGATCATCTTCCAGGAACCGATGACGTCACTCAATCCGCTGCATACGATTGAGTCCCAGATCGGCGAAATCCTGCAGCTTCACAGCGCGATTAGCGGACAGATGGCGCGGGCGCGGACGCTCGAACTGCTGACCCAGGTCGGCATTCCCGAACCGGAAACGCGGCTCGCCAGCTATCCGCATCAATTATCCGGTGGCCAGCGCCAGCGCGTCATGATCGCGATGGCGCTCGCAAACGAGCCCGATCTCTTGATCGCGGATGAGCCGACCACGGCGCTCGACGTCACCGTGCAGGCGCAGATCCTGGCGCTGCTGGCGGAAATCCGTGCGCGGCTCGGCATGAGCCTGTTGTTCATCACCCACGATCTCGGCATCGTTCGCCGCATCGCGGACGTCGTCTGCGTCATGAATGGCGGCAAGATCGTCGAGCAGGGGCCGGTGGAGCAGGTCTTTACCGCGCCAAAACACCCCTACACCCGCGCTCTTCTCGCGGCGGAGCCCAAGCCCGACCCGGCGCCGCCGCGGCCGGGTTCTCCTGTGGTGATATCGGCCGATGATCTGAAGGTCTGGTTTCCGGTCAAGCGCGGCCTGCTGCGCAGTACGGTCGGACATATCAAGGCGGTCGATGGCGTCACTCTCTCGGTGCGCAAGGGGGAGACGCTCGGCGTCGTCGGCGAATCCGGCTCCGGCAAGACCACGCTCGGCCTGGCGCTGCTGCGATTGATCTCGTCCGATGGCCCGATTGTGTTTTTGGGCAGAAATATCCAGGGCCTGCGTTTCAAGGCGATGCGGCCGTTCCGCCGCGACATGCAGATCGTGTTTCAGGATCCGTTCGGCGCGCTGAGCCCGCGCATGTCGGTCGGGGATATCGTTGCTGAAGGACTTAGCGTGCATCAGCGCTCGCTTTCGCAAGCCGAGCGCGAAGCGCGCGTGATCAAGGCGCTGAGGGATGTCGGCATGGATCCGGCAACGCGGTTTCGCTATCCGCACGAATTCTCCGGCGGCCAGCGCCAGCGTATCAGCATTGCCCGCGCCGCCGTGCTGGAACCGAATTTCGTCGTTCTGGATGAGCCGACCAGCGCGCTCGACATGCTGTTCCAGGCGCAGATGGTCGATCTTTTGCGCGAACTGCAGCGCAAGCGCGACCTGACCTATATGTTCATTTCGCATGATTTGCGCGTGGTCGCTTCGCTGGCGAGCCACCTGATCGTGATGCGCCACGGCAAGGTGGTGGAAGAGGGGGCGGCTTCGGAGCTGTTCAAAAATCCGAAGACCGACTACACGCGCGCACTGTTTGCCGCCGCGTTTCGGCTGGAAACCGCGGCGGGCGGCGCTGTTGCCGAATAGCCGTTAGAGCCGCTTGATCGCCGTGATCTCGCTGCCGCCCGCCTTGATGCGCGCAATCGCCCCGCGGGTGTTTTCGATTACCGTCTCCATGTGATGCGCGCTGCCATGAACGATGCTGTCGGCATCCCGCGCGATCGCCACATGGCCTTTCCAGAAGATCAGATCGCCGCGCTGCAATTTCTCGGATTCCGCAAGATCCAACGCCCGGCCGAGGGCGTCTTGCTGCATGTCGCTGTCGCGCGGGCAACCGGTGCCCGCGGCATTCAGCGATACCTGGACGAGGCCGGAGCAATCGATCCCAAAACTGCTCTTGCCGCCCCACAGATATGGCGTGCCGACGAAGCGTTCGGCGACCGCGACGAAATCCTCCGCATGGTGGTCGATGCTGCCCACATGCTGCCGCGGCAGATACCAGCCGTCGCGCGTCACGGCGAAAGGCCCTTCTTCGCGCACCATAGTTACGACCGCTCCCATGAGGAGCGTTTCGATCGGCGGCAGTTTGATCGAGGGTCCGGGAAAGGCGAAGGTCCGCAAGCTCGTGATCTTGTGCGTCGGCTTCCCGATGGGCTCTGCCAGGGCGCGATCGGGCAGCCAGCCGACATAGCCGTCGCTATTCAACTGGCCCCACGCAAAACCTTCGGAATTGCGGTCATAGATGGTCACACGCTCGCCTTTCAGTGCCTGGGTCAAAAGCATGGCATCGGCGGACGGCCCCTCGCGCAGCGGCGCGAGCGCATCGACAGTTTCGAACTCTTGGCCGGCGACGAAGCGCGCCGCCTCGATCCTGCCTTCGAGATATTTCGCGGCGAGGTCGGGCCGCGCCGGGGTCAGGCGCGGATCATCCATAGCGTTCCCCAAGCAATTTGTAGATCGCGCGCGCGGCCTGGCATTCGCCCCCCTCGGGGCGCGCCGGCTTCGCCGACGGCGTCCAGCCGTAGATATCGACATGCAGCCAGCTTTTCGCGTCCTCGACGAATCGCTGCAGGAACAGCGCGCAGGTAATGGAGCCGGCGAACGTACCCGACGGCGCGTTGTTGACGTTGGCGACTTTCGAATCAAGCCAGCTATCGTAGGCTGGCCACAGGGGCAATCGCCACAACGGATCGTTCTCCTCTTTCGCACAGCGCGCGACGTCCAGCGCCAGCGTCTCATCATTAGTGTAAAAGGGCGGTAAATCCGGACCAAGCGCCACCCGCGCCGCGCCGGTCAGGGTCCCCATATCGACCAGCAGATCGGGCTTCTCTTCGTCGGCCAGCGCAAGCGCGTCGGCCAGCACCAGCCGGCCTTCGGCGTCGGTGTTTCCAATTTCCACGTTAAGACCCTTGCGCGACGGGAAGATATCGAGCGGACGGAATGCGTTGCCGGCCACCGCGTTATCGACCGCGGGAATCAAAACCCTTAAGCGCACCTTGAGCTTTGCGTCCATCACCATCAGAGCCAGCGCCAGCACGTTGGCGGCCCCGCCCATATCCTTCTTCATGATCAGCATGCCGCTGGATGGCTTCAGATCAAGCCCGCCGGTATCGAAACAGACCCCCTTGCCGACCAACGTCACCTTGGGGTGGGCGGGATCGCCCCAGGTCAGATCGATCAGCCGCGGCGCGCGTGACGACGCCATCCCCACCGCATGAATCAACGGGAAATTCTGTCGCGTCAGATCGTCGCCGACGATGCAGTTGAAATCTGCCCCGAAGCGCTTGGCAAGATCATGCGCGGCCAGCGCCAGCTGCTCCGGTCCCATGTCGTTCGCCGGCGTGTTGATGAGATCGCGGGCAAACCTCGCCGCTTCCGCCATTCGCGTGATGGCTGCAACGTCAACACCATCAGGCGGCACCAGCTTTACGTCGGCCGCGTCCGCCTTCCGATAGCGGTTGAAGCGATAGCTGCCGAGCGCAAAGGCAAGCGCGGCAAGGCGCGTGTCATGCGGCGCATTGGCGAAGCGATAGAGGCCCGGCGGCAGCAGGCCCGGCAAAAGGCCGGGCCTGAACAGGTCGCGGGATTTGCTGGTCTCCTCCTCCAGCCCGAAGACGACCTGCGCGATTCGTCCGTCCGCTGCAGGCAAAGCCAGGCACGCCCCGGGTTTGGCCGCAAAGCCGTTGGCTAACGCGAACTGCCGGGCCTGCGCGGGAAGGCCAGCGCAGACCGCCTCCCACGTCGCTTTGGTCGCAAACGTAATGGGAATAGCTGATGTGGCAGGCGAGGTCTCGAACACTGAATGCATGCTTTTCTCGGTCTTCCATTGAAACGGGCAGGGCAGGCGTGGAGGGCCAACCAAGACCTTGCAGTTTTTTTACCCGCCCGCAATCACTTGCGGCAGCCACCGAAGTCTGCCGGCTACTACACGCCGTTTGGCGGCCGTGTTAGCTTTGCCCGTCAACGCTGGTCTTCCAGGATTGGAATATCATTTTCTCTAGCGGGGGAATGCGATGGACATTTTGTGGGACATTGTTGTCTCTGTCGGTCACGCGATCGAGCAGGTATTGATCTATGTGGAAACTCATCACTGGATTTTCGGATTTCTCGCAGTCGGGTACATATTTTACCTTCACGACAGAGGCCTTCACGCCAGATTTGATGCGCTGGACAAACGGGTGGATGAAATCAGGAAGCGTCTCGCCGTTGAATATTGACCGGTTTGGCTGCGACCAATCGTGTTCGGCGACCATACGACCTCCCCAATCCCCGCACCGCCGGCCTCGGCGCTTGCGCTTGCATTGAAATCGACGGGCTTTTCGCGCAGGCGAGCATTAACCCGCCGTTAGGGTTAACAGTCTATTGCTGGCGCGTTCGGCTCGATCAATTCGCTTGATATCGTGAGTTAAGTGCCATGCGCCAGCAGTCCAGTCTTGCCCGGCTCCTTGCGTCCGCGGCCGTGACGGCGATTTTGGCCGCTGGCCTTGGCGGCTGCCAGACCATGTCCGACATCACGGGATCACTGACGTCAAAGGCCGAGGCCAGCCCCGGTGCCGATCCGCGAAGCTCGGTGGACGTCTACGGTGAGCGCTATCGTAATAATCCCAAGGATGCTGAGGCCGCCCTGGCTTATGGTCAGGCACTCCGTGCCACCGGACAGCGCGCCCAGGCCGTCGCCGTGCTCGAACAGGGTACCATCGCCCATCCCGGCAACAAGCCGCTGCTCGCCGGCTATGGCAGGGCGCTTGCCGATAACGGCAATTTCCAGCAGGCGTTCGATGTTCTCACCCGCGCCCATTCGCCTGATAATCCCGACTGGCGAATTCTTTCGGTGCAGGGAACCGTGCTCGATCAGCTTGGCCGGCATGACGAAGCCCGCCGCTATTACGCCAGCGCGTTGAAGATCGCGCCCGACGAGCCGTCGGTGCTGTCCAATCTCGGCCTCTCATATGTTCTTTCCAAGGATCTGCCGAAGGCGGAAGAGACCCTGCGCCGGGCATACGCCAGCACCAGAGCCGATGCGCGGGTGCGGCAGAATCTGGGTCTGGTGGTCGGCCTGCAGGGCCGCTTTGCCGAGGCCGAAAGCATCGTGAAGGCCGATCTGCCGCCAGACGAGGCTGCTGCAAATGCCGCCTATCTGAAAGAGATGCTGAGCCGCAAGGACAATCCGCGCACAGGCGCCGGAACGATGCCGGTGGCGTCTCTCAGCCGTCCCGACTGATCGCCTCGATTTGCTGACGGCATGATGCGGCAAGCATGATCGGCGTGGCCACGGGCCGCGTCGGCAAGGTCATTGCATCGCCGCGACCTTGATGCCGGTCGGCCCCAGGATGACGACAAACAACACCGGCAGGAAGAACAGTATCATCGGCACAGTCAGTTTCGGCGGCAACCCCGCCGCCTTCTTCTCGGCCTCGTTCATGCGCATGTCGCGATTCTCCTGCGCCATAACGCGCAAGCTCTGACCGAGCGGCGTTCCGTAACGCTCCGACTGTTGCAAGGCCAGGCAGACCGATTTCACGCCCTCGAGCCCGGTACGCTTCGCCAGATTTTCGTAAGCAACCTTGCGATCCTGCAAATAAGACAGCTCGGCCGTGGTCAGCGTGAATTCCTCCGACAACGCGACCGATTGCGTGCCGATTTCGCTACTGACCTTGCGGAATGCGGTTTCGATCGACATGCCGGATTCGATGCAGATCAGCAGCAGATCAAGCGCATCGGGAAATGCGCGCTTGATCGAGAGCTGGCGCTTAGTGATCGCATTTTTCAGGAACAGCATCGGCGCCTGCAATCCGAGGTAGGCCGCGCCGACGCACATGCCGATCTTTACCGGCATCGACTTCTCCATATGCGAGATCACGAAAACATACAGCACCGCCGCCAGGAAAAGCAGGATAGGCGTCACCAGCCGGAAGAACAGGAATGTGACGTAGGGCGCCTGCCCGCGATAGCCGGCCATGATAAGCTTTTCGCGCGCGGCCTCCTGGGCCAGCCATTTTCCGAGATTGAAGTCTTCCACCACCTTGGAGACGAGCTGCTTCGGTGTCTGACGCAGCGACACCTTGTCGCTCTTGGAGAGACGATCGCGCTCCCTTTGCCGGAGCCGCTCACGTTCGCTCGCAACCGCCTTCATGCGCTTTGCCAAGCCTTCGCCTGCGAGCAACGGCATGATCAGCGTGTACGCCGTCGCGCTCACGGCGATGGCGGCGAGCAGCATGGTCATAAACCGCGCGTCGTGGATCTTGTCGACCAGAAACTGAATCATACTGCACCGTCAGAAGTCGAAGTTGATCATTCTCTTCATCACCAAGATGCCGATAGACATCCAGACCACGCAGCCAACGAGCATCAATTGACCGGTCGGATGCGTCCACAGCAACGAGATATAGTCGGGGGTAGAGATGTAAACGAGCAGCATGACGATGGGCGGCAGCGAACCGATGATGCCTGCGGACGCCTTGGCTTCCATCGACATGGCCTGAATTTTTTCGGCCATCTTCTTGCGATCGCGCAGCACCTTGGACAGGTTGCCCAACGCCTCGGACAGGTTGCCGCCGGACTTTTGCTGGATCGCAATGACGATCCCGAAGAAGTTCGCCTCCGGCACCGGCATCCGTTCGAACAGGCGCGCGCAGGCCTCGCCAAGCGGCATGCCGATCGCCTGGGTTTCGATGATGGCCAAAAACTCGCTCTTGAGCGGCTCCGGCGCATCGGCTGCGACGACCTTGATTGACTCAAACAGCGGCAGCCCGGCCTTGATGCCGCGAACAATGACGTCGACGGCGTCAGGCAGCGCCTTAAGAAAGTTCTTTTCCCGGCGCTTCTTGAGAAAGCTTAAGATCCAGCGTGGCAGACCGAAGCCGGCGGCGAATGCCAGGCCGACGGCGCCAATCAGTCCGCCTCCGAACAGCATCGGCATCGCAAAGCACACGGCTGCGAGAACGCCGGAAACGATGATGAATTTCTGAGTTGACCAGTCCAGTCCGGCCTGCGCCAGGCGGCTGCTGAGCGGAAGCTTGTTTTCCTTCTGGCGGCGCGCCTCGAGATCCTTCAACGATCCTTCGACCTGTTCGCGGCGCGAGCGCTGGCTTTTATCGACCTGACGAGCGGCCGGCTCCAACCTTGCGATGGACGCACGGCGATTCTCCGCTTTTTTCTCTCCCGACAGCAGAGGATAGATAAAGACCCATGCCAGACCGCCGATGGCGGTAGCTGCGAGAAAGGCGAATGAGAGCGCTTGTATGTTCATGGCTCAGACCTCCGCGGTGACTTCCGCGGCGTCAAGCGCGGCAGCAAGTCGCTTCTCTTCGCCGTAATATCGCGCGCGATCCCAAAAGCGTGGCCGTCCGATGCCGGTCGAGCGATGGCGGCCGATGATATTCCCGTTGGCGTCCTCGCCGGTGATGTCGTAGAGGAATAGGTCCTGGGTAATGATGGTGTCGCCTTCCATACCCATCACTTCGGTGATGTGGGTGATGCGGCGGGAGCCGTCGCGCAGACGGGCAGCCTGGATGACGACGTCGATCGAAGCGCAGATCATCTCGCGAATGGTCCGCGAGGGCAGCGAAAACCCACCCATCGTGATCATCGACTCGCAGCGCGACAGGGCTTCGCGTGGATTGTTGGCGTGCAGCGTTCCCATCGATCCGTCGTGGCCGGTATTCATGGCTTGCAGCAGATCGAATGCCTCCGGTCCGCGGACTTCGCCGACGATGATGCGTTCAGGGCGCATACGGAGGCAATTTCGGACCAGTTCGCGCATGCTGACCTGGCCCTCGCCCTCGATGTTGGGCGGGCGGGTTTCAAGGCGGACCACATGCGGCTGCTGCAGTTGAAGTTCTGCTGCGTCTTCGCAGGTAATGACGCGTTCGTCCTCTTCTATATATTGCGTGAGACAATTCAGCAGCGTCGTTTTGCCGGAGCCGGTACCGCCGGAGATCAGAACATTGGCACGGCAGCGCCCGATGATCTGCAAAATCTCCGCGCCTTCCGGCGTGATCGCTCCGAATTTGACCAGCTGGTCCAGGGTCAGCTTGTCTTTCTTGAACTTGCGGATCGTCAATGCGGGGCCGTCGATCGCGAGAGGCGGCACGATGGCGTTGACGCGTGAGCCGTCGGCAAGGCGCGCGTCGCAGATCGGCGAGGATTCGTCGACGCGCCGGCCGACCTGGCTGACGATGCGCTGGCAAATATTCAGCAGCTGCTGGTTGTCGCGGAAGCGGATTCCGGTGCGCTGGATGCGGCCCGAGACTTCAATGAACACCGTTCCGGCGCCGTTGACCATGATGTCGGAGATGTCGTCGCGCGACAAAAGCGGTTCAAGCGGACCATATCCGAGAACGTCGTTGCAGATGTCGTCGAGCAACTCCTCCTGCTCGGCAATCGACATCACGATGTTCTTGATCGCGATGATCTCGTTGACGATATCGCGGATCTCCTCGCGCGCCGACTCGCCGTCGAGTTTCGCAAGCTGGGCAAGGTCGATCGCTTCGATCAGGGCACCGAATATCGTCGCTTTGACCTGATAATAGGTGTCCGACCGCCGCGCTTCGATTGCCGCCGGCGCGGGCGGCGCCGGTTTGGCCGGCGAGAGCGGCGGCGAAGAAACCATAGGCGGAGATGCGGTGCGCGCAATGGCAGGCGCCGCTCCGGAAGCTGGTTCCATCGCGGCGGGTTTCATCGCCCGCGAATCGTTCTCTGTTCCGCTACGCTTACCAAACACGACGGCACTCCACGCGGGTAGCTTACCTTGCCCGCAGCTTCTCGATCAGGGGTGACAGGAACGAACCCCGTGGCTTTTTGGTCTCGCCGCGGCCTGTCAGCCGTTGCGCGATCTGCAGAAACATCTCGGTGGTGCGATGACTGGCGGAAATTTCCGCTATCATCTGCCCATTGTTGGCCGCCGAGCCGAACATTTGCGGGTCGAACGGAATAGCCGCGATCGGCTCGCTCTCAATTGCTTTGGCGAATTCGCTTGCGTTGATTTCCGGCCGCTTCGGCACACCGACCTGATTGAGACAATACAGCGGCGCCCGGTCGTTGGGCCGCGATGCCTTCAGCAGGTCGAATATATTCTTGGTGTTGCGCAGATTGGCGAGGTCGGGCGCCGCGACGATCAGAATATCGTCCGCGCCGACCAGGGCGCGCTTGGTCCACCCCGACCATTGATGGGGAACGTCGAGCACGATGCATGGCATCGTCGTGCGAAGCGTATCGAAGATCGAGTCGAAGGCTTCGACGCCAAAGTCGTAGACCCGCTCCAGTGTCGCCGGCGCCGCCAGCAGGCTGAGATGGTCGGTGCATTTCGACAGCAGACGATCAATAAAGGCCGTATCGACGCGATCGGGAGAGAATACCGCGTCGGCGATGCCTTGCGGAGGGTCTTGATTGTAGTCGAGACCGGCGGTGCCGAAGGCGAGATCGAGATCGGCGACGACAGAATCCAGTGAGAGGTCGCGCGCGATCGCCCAGGCGACGTTGTGGGCGATGGTGGATGCGCCGACACCGCCCTTTGCGCCGACGATTGCGATGATCCGGCCGATGGCTTTTGCCTCTGGCGCCGAGAACAGACCGCAAATCGAGCGCACCACGCCGATGGCGTTGACCGGCGCAATCACGTAGTCGCTGACACCGCGGCGCACCAGTTCGCGGTAAAGCGCGACATCGTTGACGCGCCCGATCACAACGACGCGGGTTCCGGAATCGCACACGGTTGCGAGTTGATCGAGGCCCGCAAGGATATCGCTGCGGCCTTCGGTTTCCAGGATAATCACGTTCGGAGTTGGAGCCGTGCGATAGGCCTCGATGGCGGCGGCCATGCCGCCCATTTGAATCTTGAGATGAGCCTTGCCGAGGCGGCGGTCTTCACCCGCCGATTGCACGGCGGCTGCGGTTTCCACCGTCTCGCAAAAGGCTTGCACCGACACACGCGGTGCCGGAGCGATGTGATCGTCCACCGGCAGCGGTGTGACTTCCGGCTGCTCTTCGGGATTCTGACGGGCGTAGTTAATCATTTGCCTGTATCGCTGAGTTTGGCCCTGTCGGATTCGGGATAGCTGGTCGCGGTCGTATTACCCTTGCGGTACTTTTCGAAAGCTTCCGTGCGTCGCGTAGTATATGCAGGGGTTTCGGACCGCGGCTGCTCAAGGTCCGACGGGTTGTCTACCATTGCCGCCATGTTGCGCTGGTAGGCGCAGCCGAAATTGTAATACGGCTTGTTTTCGAAATAGCTCTTGTTCTTGATCGAGGGTCCGAGATCCTCGGGCCAAAGGCCGCAGGGGCCGGCCACGGCAGAGATTTTCGGATAATTCAGCCGGATCGTCGCCATCTGGCGCGGGTCTTGCGGATGATAATGGCGGACAACAATCCCGCGCGGGGGAACGCCGGCCGCTGCGAGCAGCGCCTGAATTTCCCGGAACGCATCCGCAGCCGCACGCGCGTTCGGCGTGTCGACCGGAAGATCGGCATTGATCGCGCCGGTTCCTTCACGGAGCCAGGTTTGCGCCAGCCCCATCACATCGGCGCGCTGTGAAGCCGAAAGGCCGCCCCGCGCATGACCGACGAAGACGACGACCGACCGGTCGGCTTCCTGAATAGCAATAGGATGACGCTGGCGATAATCGTTGGGAACGCTGGCCGTCACGACTTCGTCAGTATGCGTGCAAGCGCCCAGCACGACTGCAAGACCGACAAGCGCTCCCGCGATGCGGAAGGCGCGATTGCGGCCGACGGGTATTCTGGCTATCATCGTTTTCGTCCTCGTCCCGCCTCAGTCGGTAATAAAGCCATAGGTGCCGCGATAATTCCGGACCGGCTCGACGCGGCCCGGAACGCCGTAGATGCGATTGATGCTGCCCAAGAGATCGGCTTGCGGATCCGACGAACTCGCAAACCCATCGTCCGGCCGCGACAGATCCTTCTGCGCAACGGCGCGAACGACGTAAGGGGTGACCAGCACCATCAGTTCGGTCTGGTTGTTGACGAAATCGCGGCTACGGAACAGCGAGCCGAGAACCGGCACTTGCGAGAGGCCGGGCAAGCCGTTGATCGCTTGCTTGGTCTGGTCCTGGATCAGGCCGGCCATCGCCATCGCTCCGCCCGAGGGAATTTCCAGCGTTGTTTCGGCACGGCGGGTCTTGATCGAGGGAATCGTCGTTCCACCGGCACCGCCAAGCAAAGCGTTTTCGGTCGAGACTTCCGACACCTCGGTCATCACTCGCAGGCTGATCCGCCCCTCACTCAGCACCACCGGCGTGAAGTTGAGCGAGATGCCGAATTTCTTGAAGCTGACCGTCTGGACGCATTGTCCGATAGCGCCCGCGGTCGTCGTTTGGCAGCTCACACCGGTCGGAATTGGAAATTCGCCGCCTGAGATAAATGTCGCGGACTCGCCGGAGATCGCTGTCAGATTGGGTTCGGCGAGCGTCCGCACGACACCGGCGCTTTCCATCGCGCGCAGTGTCGCCTGTACCGACGGCGTCGAGCCGAACGACGTGGTAAGGGCGTTGGTGCCGACGAGCGGCGCATTGTTTGCGGTGAAAGGGTTCGCGTTGTTGAATCTCACGACCGAGGTGCCGTAGGTCAAATTGGCGCTGAGATCGATGCCCATCTGTTTGACAATATTGCGTGCAACCTCGGCGATAGTGACTTTCAACATCACCTGATCGCGGCCCCGGACCGCGATTGAGTTGACAACTTTTTCGGCTCCACCCACCAGCCGTGCGGCGAGATCGCCCGCCTGCTGCGCCTCGATCGGGCTAGCCGCCGAGCCGGACAGCATCACGCCGTCGCCGAGGCCTTCAATCTGAATGTCGGCATTCGGCAGCGTCTGCTTCAGCGCGGCGCGCAAGCCGTTGAGGTCCCGTTTGACGGCGATGTCATAGGCGGCGATCTGCTGGCCCGCGGAATCGAAGAACACAATGTTGGTCTGGCCGACTGCCACGCCGATGATATAGGCGCGCTGCGCGGAGCGGACGACAGCGTTTGCAATCTTCGGATCGGCGACCAGCACGTCTTTGACGTCACGCGGCAAATCGATCACGACGGATTTGCCGATGCCGAGTGAAAGGAACCGCGCATTCATCTTTCCATCGGCGGCAACGGGCGCCATAGCGCGATAGTCGCTGGCCAAGACGGGCGTCAAAGCCGGATTAAGTGTCAGCGCCGCGACAGCCGAAAACGACAGGGCGCGGAGCATGAGAGCCCGCATCAACAGGTGGTTCCCCCTGCATGTCATATCGGACGTCCTTTCGCTCACTTCTGTGTCGTCGTCGGGCTTGAGACGCTGTAGCGAGCCACATTGACGCTGTCGCCACGCTTGGGAGCTTGATCGTCGGTCGCTGCCGGCCAGGTCTGCCACTGCAGGTCCTCTGGCATGACCGCCTGGCCAAGGCTGATGTCGGACTTGGCAACGAGAACGTCCATGGTTTGCAGCTGCGCAACTATCGGGAGAGACTTGTTGTCAGACCCACTCGCGAGATATGCGGCAATGCCGCCGGCACCGACAGCGATGGTCAGGACGACAATGCGTGCGGTATTCATACGCTTCACTTTCCACATAACGCCGCGACGCTTCCGCCGCCGCGATGGGAGTTGAGCAGCTATTCGTCAAAGCATGGTTAATGAGGCGTATCTAAATCGCCTTAAGGCCGAGTTTACTTGGCGCGATCAGCGCATGGCGAAGTGGGTAAGGTCGACCGCCTTAATCCATTCCGTCTCCGGGTAAATCATCAATGCACCGATCGCGAGTGCGATGCCGTAGGGAATCCCGCTTTCCTTGGCGTGCAGTTTGAGCAGCCATGCGTGGCCGGCGAACAGGTAGGGCAGCGGCCATTGCCGGAACTGGAGCAGCACCAGCGTCAAGGCGCCGCCGAACAGTGAGGCATAAAGCAGATAGTTCAGCAAATGGCCAAAGCCGAACCACAGCGCCGCTGCAGCCGCAACCTTGGCATCCCCGCCGCCGACCCAGCCCATGGCAAAGCAGGCAAAAGCCACCGCGAGGACGGCAGCCCCCGCCCCCACATGCGAAAGGATATCGTAAAGTCCCATACCGCTCAGGAGGGCAAGAGCCAGGAAGCCCGCCGCCAGCGCCAGCGATACCCGGTTCGAGATGGTCATGGTGAAAAGATCGCTTGCGGCTGCGAACGCCATCAGGGCCGGAAACAGCAGAAGGCGCGCGATGTCGAGGATCATGGGATTTCATAGCCCGTGCTGTTAACGCGAGGTCGGAGCATCGCCCGAGTCTAGCGGCGAGAGATGAACAATCGGGAAACGGTCCGGGGTATCACCAGATACTGGCAATCCGGGAGGCGAGAGCGAGAAGCGCCAGCACCAGCGCGAGGCAGACCAGTTCGACGGGCGCATTGTGCCGGCTGCCGGCCGGCAACGACGCCTTTCTTGCCGCGACCGAGGCGGCATCCGGATTACGCATGTTTACGCCATCAAGTCGGAAAAAAACAAAGGCCCCGGATACCCGGGGCCTTTGATGCATGCCCGCAACAGTAGCTTACTTCAGCGAGCTGTTGATGTTGCCGAACTTGGTGTTCAGGCTGGTACCGATGCCGTTGACCACAGCAATGATCGCGAGCGAAATGCCGGCTGCAATCAGGCCGTATTCAATGGCGGTGGCGCCGGACTCATCCTTCACGAAGCGCGCAATCAGGTTCTTCATAGGTAACTCCATGTGTACACGTGGCTGGTCGGACTAACGTTTGGTCTCGTCGGCGTTCTCAGCACCGTGACCATGGGCCCCACCCTAAAGTTGGAGAATTGCAGCGCGGTTAATTCGATTGAGTAAACATCGCTGGAACCCGCGGTTCTTAAGCAGAGTAAATTTGGAATTAAGGCCTTCCCTATAATGCAGCATTGGTTTCGATCTCGTCTGTCATAGAGCGCGCGTGAGGGCGCGGCGGCTTTTGATTCATGGCTCCTTAAGTACGAAGCGGTACCCCTGAGATCACCTGATCATACGAGGTGGCCATGCCGAATTTACCCCTGGAAGTCGTCGAGATGCTCGGCCAGACGATCGCCAAGGTGGTGCCGATCACGATCGTGTTAGCTCTGGTGTTTTCAGTGCTGACCCATTTCTGGGCTTGCAATCCCGGCACGCCGTGGTGGCGCAAGCGCGAGCTTGTCACCGACATCTGCTACTGGTTCTTCGTTCCGTTGTTCGGCCGCGTATTGCGGATCGGACTGCTCGTGCTCGGCGCCGGCGTAATCTTTGGAATTCATGGCGCCGATGAACTGATTGCCTTTTACGATAACGGCCATGGACCTCTGTCCCACCTTCCGCTGTGGCTCCAGGCGCTGTTGTTCCTGGTTCTGTCGGACTTCATGCTGTACTGGCTACACCGCATGTTTCACGGCGGCGGATTCTGGAAGTATCACGCGATTCATCATTCGTCGGAAGATCTAGACTGGATTTCAGCGGCGCGCTTCCACCCGGTGAACCTGGCGCTGGGAACCATCGCGGTCGACGTCATATTGTTGATGGCGGGTATTTCGCCGAACATCATGCTCTGGGTGGGGCCATTCACCACGTTCCATTCGGCGTTCGTTCACGCCAATCTGAACTGGACGCTTGGCCCGTTCAAATACGTGCTCGCAACGCCGGTCTTCCACCGCTGGCATCACACCTCGCTCGAAGAGGGCGGCAATACCAATTTTGCCGGGACGTTTCCGATCTGGGATATCCTTTTTGGAACCTTCCGGATGCCCGAAAATGAGCTTCCCGATCGCTACGGCATGGACGATCAGACGTTCCCGTCCGAGATCGGCGGACAATTGACCTACCCGTTTCGCCAGTAGTGCGTGGCGGGCGGCAAACGTCCTTCGCCTTGTAGGCTCGCTGTTTGCAGTTCGTTCATCTATCAACGTCAGATTAGCCAAGCCGAATGTTAGGCTCGATTGTTATGCCCGGCGTTCGATCTGCCGCGTGCCTTGCCGATTTATAGGGCTGGCGGTTGTGTGATGCGTAGAGAGTAAAGCGTATGAAGACCGCGCGTATTGTCGTTCTGGCCATCGCCATCTCAGCCGGTGGCGTCGCCGCCTATCTTGCGAGCGGCGCCGACCCCAAACCTCTCGCGCCCGAACCAACGGCACAACTGCAAACTGTAGACGTTCTTGTTGCAAAATCCGACATTGGCCTCGGCCAGTCGGTCACTGGGGAAGAAGTGCAGTGGCAGACATGGCCGGCCGCAACGGCGAGCACAAGTTTTATTCGCCGCAATGAACGCCCTGACGCCACCAAGGAGATTATTGGCTCGATCGCACGTTCGCCGTTTATTGCGGGCGAACCGATCCGCGAGCCGAAGCTGGTCAAGGCGAATGGGTCGGGCTTCATGGCGGCCATCCTGCCAACCGGCATGCGGGCGGTTTCCACGGAGGTTTCCCCCGAAACCGGGGCAGGCGGATTTATTCTCCCGAACGACCGGGTCGACGTCATTCTTTCGAAGCGCGAGAAAAATCCCGACCGCAACAACCCATCCGACAATATCAATTCGGAAGTCATCCTGAGCAACATTCGCGTTCTCGCTATCGATCAAACGATCGAGGAAAAGAACGGTCAGAAAGTGGTGGTTGGCAAGACCGCGACGCTGGAATTGAAGTCCAAGCAGTCGGAGGCGCTCGCCCGCGCACGCCAGAGCGGCACGCTCTCGCTGGCATTGCGCAGTCTTGCCGATGTCAATGCGCCGGCCAGCACCCCGCGCGATGAAGGATCGAACGAAAGCATCGTCAATGTCTTTCGGGGTGATGAGCGCGAGACATATAATTGCAAGTCGCTCTGCAAGAAGATCCCCGTTGGCGGCGGTGGCGGCTAGACCGGCATTTTTGTCGCGGCATATTAATTAATAACCGGTTAATTCCGCCCGGCAGCTTGTCTCGATCAGGCGCAAGCTTTCAACAATCAATCGACAGCAGGTGTGTCCGATCGCCGTCGCAGTCACCCGAACGCCGCATTATTCAAAATAAAAAGGCCGCGCGTTCAGCGCGGCCTTTCATTTTATTCAGGCGGAATTCTTCGGCGCTAGCCGGAGAAGTCGCTCAGCCCGCGGCGCGCAGATTGTCGGCCGAAGACTTGCCAGAGCGGCGATCGGCTACGATCTCGTAGCTGATCTTCTGGCCTTCACGCAGCGTTCCAAGTCCGGCGCGCTCTACGGCGCTGATGTGCACGAACACGTCGTTGCCACCGTCATCCGGTTGAATAAAGCCGAAGCCCTTGGTCGCGTTAAACCACTTCACGGTCCCCATGCTCACGGGATAGTCCCTTCTCAAGATAGATATAGTAGAAGCCCACTTATGATGGGCCGGTGAGATCGAATTTTTGGAAGGGTCGTCAGCGTCTAAACCGGCTGTACCGGTGGATAGCTAATGTCGTCCGGCCGAAAATCGATTTAATCATATTATTCCAAAATAGCCCCCAAAACAATCCTGACGGCGCGATTTTTTGATCACGCCAGGCAACCGGAGGCCGCCCCCCGCACGACACGATCCTGTTGTCATGCGCGATTTCGGCGCGAGCGGCGCTCACCTGCGGCGGAATTGGCCACGGGGCGGTGCACCGCGCGGGGCTCCGCCACCCGGACGCTCGTCCTTGTGACGGAAAATCAGCCGACCTTTTTCCAGATCATAGGGCGACATCTCGATCGTCACCCGATCGCCCGCCAGCGTCTTGATCCGGTTCTTCTTCATTTTGCCGGCGGTATAGGCAACGATCTCGTGCCCGGCATCGAGCTGCACGCGATAACGTGCATCGGGAAGGATTTCGGTCACCAGTCCTTCGAACTGGATCAGCTCTTCTTTAGCCATGGTTATCTCCAGATCGATCGACGGCTAGCGTGGTCGTTGGGTGCGGTTGGGTCGGGTATTGGGACGGCTTTCGCGATGCAAAAAAGCGACGCCTTGCATCCCTTCAGCCTTGCCGCCGCCATGCGACGGACGTAACGGCTCCTGCCGGGTGGTTTGCGGAACGCCATTATTACCACCGGAACGGCGGCGGCGGCGAGGCCCTTTCGATCCGGGTGCGGTTTCATTAGCTCTGGCGGCATGCACGCGCGGTGCGGGGCGCCCGCCTCGATGTTGCGAAGGCGTAGGCGCCGGAGCGGTGTCGCGGTAGCCAGGTGTGCGGCGGTCTTCTCTGGGCAACGCAATGCGGATCAGCTTTTCAATGTCGCGCAGATACGCCATTTCCTCACCGCCTGCAATGAGCGAGATAGCGACGCCGTCGGCGCCGGCGCGCGCGGTGCGGCCGATGCGATGGACATAGGTTTCGGGTACGTTGGGAAGATCGAAATTCACAACATGACTGATGCCGTCGACGTCGATGCCGCGGGCGGCAATATCAGTGGCGACCAGCGTGCGGATCTCGCCGGAGCGGAATGCCGCGAGCACCCGCTCGCGGTGATTCTGCGACTTGTTGCCGTGAATGGCGTCCGCGGTAATGCCGGCTCTTGCGAGGCCTTTCACCACTTTGTCCGCGCCATGCTTGGTCCGGGTAAAGATCAGCGCGCGATTGACCGGCTCCTGCTTCAAAAGCTGCGCCAGCAATGCGGGCTTGGCCGAGTGATCGACCTGGATGATGCGCTGAGTGATGCGCTCGACCGTCGAGGCGACCGGCGTCACCGCGACGCGCGCCGGATCGCGCAGCATCTGTTCGGCGAGCTCGGCGATATCCTTTGGCATCGTCGCCGAGAAGAACAGCGTCTGCCGCTTGATGGGCAATTTGGCGACGATTTTCCGGATATCGTTGATGAAGCCCATGTCGAGCATGCGGTCGGCCTCGTCGAGTACAAGGAACTCGACCTGTCCGAGCTTCAAACCGTTGCTTTGCACGAGATCGAGCAGGCGGCCGGGCGTGGCTACCATCACTTCGACGCCTTGCATGACCGAGCGGACCTGACGTCCCATCGGTACGCCGCCGATCGCCAGTGCCGAAGTGAGGCGCATGTGACGGCCATAGGCATTGAAGCTCTCGAGAATCTGTCCCGACAATTCACGCGTCGGGCTGAGCACGAGCACGCGGCAGGCTTTGGGCTGCGGCTTGACGCGATTTTCCAGAATGCGGTGCAGGATCGGAAGGGCGAAGGATGCGGTCTTGCCAGTGCCGGTTTGGGCAATGCCGACGACGTCACGGCCGGCAAGCGCTAGGGGAATGGTTTGGGCCTGGATCGGGGTGGGCGTGAGATAATTCTCTTCCTTGAGCGCACGCGAGATGGGATCGGCGAGGCCGAAATCCTGAAAGGAGGTCAAAAGGTGGGTTCTTTCCATTATAAAAGGCAGGCGCCCGGCGGTAACCGCCAGGAGCGCGCGAGGGGGTGTCAGAGACACCCGCGTGTTTGGGGCGTCGGTTTTGGTTAGCTGAAGGGGCAAGCCAGAAACCGTTGGACGGGCTCAGAACACGCGGCTCGCAGTGACCCGGTGATTCCCAGGGTCGTGGAGCTCATATGGAACACGAACGCGGCGCTTTCAAGGTGAATCGTGAAATCATGCCTTGATGCGGTTAAAGGCGGCGTAGCGGGCCGCGCGTTCCGTTGGATCATGCGCACGCTGCAGCCAAACCGTGCTGGAAATTTAGCCAGCCCGCCACATTGCTTATTAGTTAAGCAACTTGCCCATGAAGCATACATTTTTTCGGTTTAGAAAGTAGGCAACAGCAACGCGGTTCTGCCTGTCGGAAGGGATTCGTCAACGAAGCCATATGGTTAACCGGTTGCATACCGTGGCATGGTTCTTGCGATTCTTTTAACGCAGGCGGCCGTGGGGCCGTCTGGCAGCGTTAACGTCTGCGTCAGGGAGATAACACCTCATGCTTACTCAATTAACTCACGATATAGCGACGCCTCTGAGCCGCCGTCGCTGGCTGGCGGCGACCGCCGCGCTGGTTCTGGGCTTGGCCGCGTTCACCACCGCCAGAGCGGCGGACGACACCATCAAGGTCGGCGTTCTTCACTCGCTCTCCGGCACCATGGCCATCAGCGAAACCACGCTGAAGGATACCGTCCTCTTCCTGATCGATGAGCAGAACAAGAAGGGCGGCGTTCTCGGCAAGAAGCTCGAGGCGGTAGTCGTCGACCCCGCGTCGAACTGGCCGCTGTTCGCGGAAAAAGCGCGTGAGCTCATCACCAAGGACAAGGTCGCCGTGGTGTTCGGCTGCTGGACTTCGGTGTCGCGCAAATCCGTGCTGCCGGTCTTCAAGGAACTGAACTCGATCCTGTTCTATCCCGTGCAGTACGAGGGTGAGGAAAGCGAGCGCAACGTATTCTACACCGGGGCGGCGCCGAACCAGCAGGCGATTCCTGCCGTCGACTACCTCATGAAGGACGAAAAGGTGAAGCGCTGGGTGCTGGCCGGCACCGACTACGTTTATCCGCGTACCACCAACAAGATCCTCGAAGCCTACTTGAAGTCGAAAGGCGTCAAGCAGGAAGACATCATGATCAACTACACGCCGTTCGGTCATAGCGATTGGCAGACGATCGTGGCCGACATCAAGAAGTTCGGCTCAGCCGGCAAGAAGACGGCGGTGGTCTCGACCATCAACGGCGACGCCAACGTTCCGTTCTACAAGGAACTCGGCAACCAGGGTATCAAGGCGACCGACATTCCGGTTGTCGCGTTTTCGGTCGGTGAAGAAGAGCTCGCCGGCATCGATACCAAACCGCTGCTTGGCCACCTCGCGGCCTGGAACTACTTCCAGTCGATCAAGTCGCCCGAAAACGAGAAGTTCATCAAGGCATGGCAGGCCTACACCAAGAACCCGAAGCGCGTGACCAACGATCCGATGGAAGCGCACGTCATCGGCTTCGACATGTGGGTCAAGGCGGTCGAGAAGGCGAAGTCGGTCGACGCCGACAAGGTGATCGACGCTCTGCCCGGCACCGAAGCCAAGAACCTGACCGGCGGCACCTCGAAGATGCTTCCGAACCATCACATCACCAAGCCGGTGTTCATTGGCGAAATCAAGGGCAACGGCCAGTTCGACGTGGTGTGGAAGACCCCGGGCCTGGTTGCCGGCGATGCCTGGTCGAAGGAGCTTGAAGGCTCCAAGGACCTGATCGGCGACTGGGTTGGCAAGAAGTGCGGCAACTACAACACCAAGACCAACAAGTGCGGCGGTCAGGGCTCCTGATTCCTGAGTCCACACAAATCAGGGAAGGCGGCGATATCCGCCGCCTTCCTTCTTCGGCCGGGGTCGTCCAGTGCTTACCAATGTTTTTAGAAACCTGCGTGCGCTCCCGTTCGCAATATTGCTAATTTTCGCAACCGCACTGCCGGCGTTGGCGGGTCCATTCGAAGACGCGGTCGCTAAATTCGCAAACGACGAGTTTTCCGATACTGAAGAAGCCATAGGCGTCCTCGCGACCGGCGGTAATCCGCTCGCCTACGCCATCATCAGTGCGCTCCAGGACGGCCGGTTGATGGCCGATCCCGACACCAAAAAAGTCTATGTCACGCAGCCCGACGGCAAGGCCATCGACGCCGTTACTGGCGCGTCGGTTGCCAGCATTCCCGATAGCGCTACCGCCGTACGCCTCAACAACCGCCTGCGCCGGGCGATCGAGGCTGCGCTAGGTGGCTTGACGTTGCTGTCGCCCGACCCGGCCAAGCGAATTCAGGCCGCGCAATCGGTTTTCAAGACCCACGACGAGACCATGCTGCCGGTGATCGACGGCGCGCTCCAGAAGGAGACCAACAAGGGAGCGAAGCTGGCATTTACCGAAGCGCGCGCGGCTATCCTGCTCTTCAAGCCCGACGCCAGTGATGCCGAAAAGCTCGAGGCCATCGCCACCATCAAGGCGCGCGGAGATCAGGAAGCACTCGCGCTGCTGACCGGGCTGACCGGAGACCAGTCGCCAGCGATCGAGCGCGCCGCGGCCAATGCGACGTCGGCCATCCAGAGCAACCTTGCGCTCTGGTCCACCGTGCAGAATGCCTGGTACGGCCTGTCGCTCGGCTCGGTTCTGCTGCTGGCCGCCATCGGTCTCGCCATTACCTTCGGGGTGATGGGCGTCATCAACATGGCTCACGGCGAGATGGTCATGATCGGGGCCTATGTCACATTCGTGGTACAGGAAATCATCCGCACCAGTTATCCCGGGCTGTTCGACTATTCGCTGCTCATGGCCGTGCCGTTGGCCTTTATCGTTGCCGGCGCGATCGGTATCCTGATCGAGCTAAGCATCATCCGCTTTCTCTACGGCCGCCCCCTGGAGACGCTGCTGGCGACCTGGGGCCTGTCGCTGGTCTTGCAGCAGGCCGTGCGTACCATGTTCGGCCCAACCAACCGCGAGGTCGGTAGTCCCTCCTGGATGAGCGGCGCGTTCGAGATCGGACAGATCACGATCACTTACAACCGGCTGTGGATTCTTTGTTTCACGCTGGCTGTGTTCGCCATCCTGCTGGCCATGCTGCGCTTTACCAGCCTCGGACTTGAGATGCGCGCTGTGACGCAAAACCGCAGAATGGCAGCATCGATGGGGATTGCGACCTCGCGCGTGGATGCGCTGACGTTCGGTCTCGGCTCGGGCATCGCCGGGATTGCCGGCGTGGCGCTATCGCAGATCGACAATGTCAGCCCCAATCTCGGCCAAAGCTATATCATCGACTCCTTCATGGTGGTGGTGTTCGGCGGCGTGGGTAATCTCTGGGGCACGCTGGTCGGCGCTTTCACCCTCGGAATCGCCAACAAGTTCCTGGAACCGGTCGCCGGCGCGGTGCTCGGCAAGATCGCCATTCTGGTCCTCATCATTCTGTTCATTCAGAAACGCCCTCGCGGCCTGTTCGCGCTCAAAGGGCGAGCGGTGGAAGCATGATGCCGCACGTGCTCACGCGCTCGCTGGACCGCAGCGCGACCCTATTTCTGATCGTGGTTGCGACCGTGGGCGTTCTGATCCCGCTGTCGAACCTCTTGCTGCCGGCCGGCTCGGTATTCCAGGTGCCGACCTATCTGGTGGCGCTGTTCGGAAAATACGTCTGCTACGCAATTCTGGCGCTCTCGATCGATCTGATCTGGGGCTATTGCGGCATTCTCTCGCTCGGCCATGGCGCGTTCTTCGCGCTCGGCGGTTATTCGATGGGCATGTATCTGATGCGCCAGATCGGTAGCCGCGGCGTCTACGGCAATCCCTTGCTGCCGGATTTCATGGTGTTTTTGAACTATCCGAAGCTGCCCTGGTACTGGCACGGCTTCGACATGTTCTGGTTCGCGGCCCTGATGGTCATTCTCGTTCCGGGCCTGCTGGCATTCTGCTTCGGCTGGCTGGCCTTTCGTTCCCGCGTCACCGGAGTCTATCTCTCGATCATCACGCAAGCGATGACATACGCGCTGTTGCTGGGATTCTTCCGCAACGATTTTGGTTTCGGCGGCAATAACGGCCTCACCGATTTCAAGGATATTCTCGGCTTCAATGTCCAGGCCGATGGCACGCGCGCTGCGCTGTTCGCGCTGAGCTGCCTTGCGCTGGTCGTGGGGTTCCTGATCTGCCGCGCGGTAGTGACGTCGAAACTCGGAAAGGTGCTGATCGCAGTGCGCGACGCCGAATCCCGCACGCGCTTTCTCGGCTACCGCGTCGAATCCTACAAGCTGTTCGTATTCACGCTGTCGGCGTGCATGGCAGGCGTCGCCGGCGCGCTCTATGTGCCGCAGGTCGGCATCATCAATCCCGGCGAATTCGCGCCGGGAAATTCCATCGAAGCGGTGATCTGGGTCGCCGTCGGCGGCCGCGGCACACTGATCGGCGCGGCGCTGGGCGCGGTCGTCGTCAATTATGCAAAGACCGTATTCACGTCGGGGCCGCTGGCGCCGTACTGGCTGTTCATGCTGGGCGCACTGTTCATCCTGGTGACGCTGCTGCTGCCAAAGGGGATCGTCGGCACCTTCAATTCCTGGTGGGAGCCGTGGAAGACGCAACGCATTTCCGAAAATCTCGCGAGCGGTGCGCGCGAACATGGCGTCAGCGAACCTGATATGGCGGAGTAAGCGGATGAACGTCATGGACACAAGGGCAACTTCCGCGCTGCTCTATCTCGACGGCGTGCACGTTTCGTTTGACGGCTTTCACGCCATCAACAATCTGTCGCTGACGCTTGCTCCCGGCGAGATGCGCGCCATCATCGGTCCGAACGGCGCGGGCAAGACCACAATGATGGATATCATCACCGGCAAAACCAAACCGGACGAAGGCGAGGTGTTGTTCGACGGCGTCACCGACCTGACCCGCCTCGACGAAACCGGAATCGCCGAACTCGGGATCGGCCGAAAATTCCAGAAGCCGACGGTGTTCGAGAGCCAGACCATCGAAGACAATCTGCTGCTGGCACTGAATGTCGATCATCGCGTCAGGGGCACACTGTTTTGGCGGGAAACCAAAGCCGAGTCTGAACGCATCGAGCGTGTGCTCGAAACCATTCGCCTGACCGACGCGCGTGAGCGCCTGGCGGGCAGCCTGTCGCACGGTCAAAAGCAATGGCTCGAAATCGGCATGCTGCTGGCCCAGGATCCGAAATTGCTGCTGGTCGACGAGCCGGTTGCCGGCATGACCGACGTCGAGACCCATCAAACCGCCGAGCTACTGAAGGAAATCAATCGCGAGAAAACGATCATGGTCGTCGAACATGACATGAGCTTCGTTCGCGAACTCGGCGTCAAGGTGACCTGCCTCCATGAGGGCTCCGTGCTGGCCGAAGGAACCATCGATCAGGTTTCGTCGAATGAGCGGGTGATCGAAGTGTATTTAGGACGTTGAACCCATGCTCGACGTAAATGACATCGACCTCTATTACGGCGCGGCCCAGGCGCTACGCGGCGTCTCGATTTCGGCCGAGCCGGGCAAGGTGATGTGCGTGCTCGGCCGTAACGGCGTCGGCAAAACCAGCCTGTTGCGCGCGATGGTCGGCCAATATCCGATCGCCAGAGGTTCGATCACATTCGACGGCGTCGACATCTCGGGTCTCAAGCCCTATGAGCGGGCGCGGCGCGGCATCGGTTTCGTGCCGCAGGGCCGCGAGATTTTTCCGCTGCTGACCGTGGAGGAAAATCTCAAGACGGGCTTTGGACCGCTAAAGCGCGAGGATCGCTACATTCCGGATGACGTGTTCTCGTTGTTTCCGGTGCTGCAAACGATGCTCGGTCGCCGCGGCGGCGATCTGTCCGGCGGCCAGCAACAGCAACTCGCCATCGGGCGTGCGATGGTGATGCGGCCAAAACTGCTGTTGCTCGATGAGCCGACCGAGGGCATTCAGCCGTCGATCATCAAGGACATCGGGCGCGCGATCTCGTATCTTCGCAGCCTCGGCAACATCGCGATCGTGCTGGTCGAACAATATCTCGACTTTGCCTGCGAGCTCGGCGACAATTTCGCTGTGATGGATCGGGGCGCCGTGAAATATGCCTGCGACCGCAGTCAACTCGATCCCGGCGAAATCAGTCGCCAGATGGCACTATAAAAAGGCTTTGTGACGCGACCGGCAAAGGTCGTGCGCATTTCTTGGGGAGGGTTGGGGGCGGATGCGGACGGATACCACGAGCGCGGCTTCGGCGATTTTCGCGGCCAATCGTGCCCAGGGCTCGGTGAGGTTCGACGTGCATCTCCTCGAGGGGGTCACCCGCCGCCGCCATCTGCATGAATCCGGCTCGCTGCGCGTTCGCTTCCCTTCACCCGAGGCGGAAGGCCTCTCGGCGGTTTTTGTGAACACCGCGGGGGGTATCGCCGGCGGCGATCGTTTCGACATCGAGATTGCGACCGGCGAGGGATCACGCCTCGCGGTGACGACGGCGGCCGCGGAAAAAATCTACCGGGCGCAGGGGCCGGCCGCGCAGCTCAGTATTGCGCTGAAGGCTGCGGCCGGCTCGCACCTCACTTGGCTGCCACAGGAGACCATCCTGTTCGACCAGGCGCGGGTGTTGCGCCGGATCGATATCGATCTTGCGGAGAGCGCTTCGCTGCTGCTCTGCGAGATCGTGGTGTTCGGACGTGCGGCGATGGGCGAGCGAACGCGGCATGGCGAATTCGTCGACCGCTGGCGCGTGCGGCGCGGCGGCAGACTGGTGTTCGCGGAAACCGTACGGCTCGACGGCGACATCGGCGAAAAGCTCGGCAACCCGGCGATCGCAAAAGGTGGCGCGGCTGTCGGCACTGCGTTGATCGTGCCGGGCGATGCGGCGCTGGTGGAACGGATTCGCGAGGCGTCGAAATCGTTCGGCGGGGAGGTCGGCATGTCAGCCTGGAATGGGTTTGCAATGGCTCGCTTCTGTGCACAAGATGCGGCCAGGCTTCGCGCCGATATG
>DASXJV010000094.1:0-7398 GCA_036497205.1 Bradyrhizobium sp. | reverse complement strand
CGGGAGGCGGGCCCTTTCAAGAGGCCATATCGGGGTTGGAAATGCCGGGGATTTGCAATGCCTAAGGGAACTGGCTGGTCGAAGACGTGGACCTTCTACGAAGGCGACTGGCACGAGGGGAACACCCCGATCATGGGCGTGTGCTCGCATGCGGCGTGGCTCGGCTCCTCGGTCTTCGACGGTGCGCGGACCTTCGAAGCCCGCTCTATTGGGCCGAGCAAAGCGGCAACCTGCTGATCGCGCCGGACCCGGAGTCGACGAAATGGGCCCTGACGCTCTATGAGGCGCCGATGCGCGCGCCGGACGGCTTCTCCATCACGCTGTCGCCGTATCGCAAGCCGAGTGTCGAGACGATTCCGACAGACGCCAAGGCCGGGTGCCTTTATCCGAACAATGCGCGGGCCTTGGTCGAGGCGCAGAGACGCGGCTTCGGGAATTGTGTGGTGCTCGACATGATGGGGAGCGTGGCCGAGCTTGCCACCGCCAACCTGTTCATCGCCAAGGATGGCGTGGTGCTCACGCCGGTGCCGAACGGGTACGTTCCTCAACGGCATCACTCGCCAGCGGGTGATCGCGCTCCTGCGCGATGCAGGGGTAAGTGTGTTCGAAACGACGTTGCGCTACGGAGATCTTCTGGACGCCGACGAGATCTTCTCGTCAGGCAATTTTTCCAAAGTGATGCCGGTCAACCGCATCGACGATCGCTCCTTGCAGCCCGGTCCGCTCTACCGGCAGGCACGCAATCTCTACTGGGCCTACGCGCATTCGTGATGGCGCGGAGCGTCGAAACGCATCCACCTGGTTGCGACGGTTGATAGGGGATTTACGGTTCGGGGAAGCCGCGTTTGCTCAACGCCTCATCGAGATACTTGCTCAGGGTCTGTGCGCTGAACGGCTTGTTGAGGAAACCAACGGCTCCCGCCTTCAATGCCCGATCGCGCGCGATCTCGTCTGGAAATGCCGTGATGAAAATGACCGGCGTGGAGTTCCCTTGCGAGTTCAAGTGGCTTTGCAACTCGAGACCGCTCATGAACGGCATTTGAACGTCGGAAATCAGACATGCCGTGTCCTCGACCTGAGGCGAATCCAGAAACTCTCCGGCCGAAGAAAACGTATAGGCTGTAAATCCCAGGGATTCGATGAGATTCTTCATGGCCACGCGGACCGATTCAGCGTCATCGACGATGGATATGACTGGAGATTTTCGCACGATGCCGTTCCATCACCCGGCCGATTGAAGTTGGCGCTTGTTCGTCATTATCCCTAACCGAGTCCCCCGTTTTTCGCTCGCCGGTCCCTGCGACGCGCCTTGGACCGGTAGTTCTCTCGGTGAGGAAGCGCTAGAACACTCCGTGCGAGGAGAAAATGATCCACATCAAACTATGTATCAGATTGTGCTATGTAACAAACACCCGGAATAGTCATACTTAGGTGTTAGCGCTCGGGTACCCTTGTGTGCCGGAGCCCGAGAATGCCTGCCATTCGCACCAAATCCGCCAGCGAATGAGCCCCCATTTTTTTCATTAGGCTGCCGCGGTGAATTTTCACGGTGATTTCACTGATCCCCAGTTCATGGGCGATTTGCTTGTTCATCAGCCCTTCGGTGACGAGGGCCATGACTTGCCGTTCCCGCGGCGTCAAAGCGTCCACGAGCGTCTGCAATTCGGTCACGATCTTCTCGTCGGTGCGGCGTTTCCGATCGCGATCCAGCGCTGTTGCGACAGCGTCGAGCAGATCCTGGTCGCGGAATGGTTTGGTGAGGAAATCGACGGCGCCGGATTTCATGGCCTTCACGGTCATGGGAATGTCGCCGTGGCCGGTCATGAAGATGATTGGAATCTTCACTTTCGCCTTGGCGAGCTCGGTTTGCAGGTCGAGGCCACTGAGCCCAGGCAGGCGAATGTCCAGGATCATGCAGCTTGCCGTCGCCGGCAATGTTCCTTGCAACAATTCGCGAGCCGTGCCGAAGGCGGCGACGCGCAGGCCGATCGACTCGAGCAGATTTGTCAGGGCTTGCCGCATCGACAGGTCATCGTCGATGACGAGGATGAGCTGCTCGTCACTGGAGCGCGTGACGTTATTGCGCGGTTTCTCGGTCACGCGGCGGCCTCACATTGCGCAGTTAAGGTGAACTGAAACGTGGCCCCGGGTCCCTCATTTGGAGTGGCCCAGATGCGGCCCCCTTTACCTTCGATGATCGAACGGCAGATCGACAGACCGATGCCCATGCCGGTGCTCTTGGTCGTGAAGAAGGCCTCGAACAGGCGCTTCGCCGTGTTGGCGTCGATGCCTACGCCCGTGTCGGTCACCGCGATATTCACCTTACCGGTGTTGGTGTGCGACGAGTGGATCAAAAGTTCGCGCGGGCGGTCTCCATTCTCCGCCATGGCCTGGATGCCGTTGACGACGAGATTGATGATGACCTGCTGAAGCTGGATGCGGTCGAACAGCACCGCGGGCAAATCCTGCGCGAGATCGAGTTTTACGATGACGTGGCTGCTCATGATCTCGCGCCGAACCAACAGGATCACCTCTTCGATCACATCGTTGACATTCACGAGCGTCGAGTGGGGGGACGAATATTTCGCGAGCCCACGAATGCGCCGGACGACCTCGCTTGCGCGGTTGCCGTCGCTGATCATCGCTTGCACAGAATCGTGGGCTTTGCCGACGTCGGGAGGATCCCGCTGAAGCCAGCGCAGGCAGGCGTCGCCATTGGCGACAATGGCAGCCAAAGGCTGATTGACCTCGTGAGCGATCGAGGCCGTGAGCTGGCCCAGCGTGGTCAGGCGCGTGGCATGCGCGAGTTCCGTTTGCGCCTGGTGCAGCGCCATTTCCGCCTGATCGGCGCGGACGTTCGCGGTGACATCCGTGCCGACCCCGCGATAGCCGACAAAGCGGCCTTCGGCGTCAAAGCGCGGCCTGCCGCTCGTCGTCACGTAGAGAGTCGATCCATCCGGGCGGGGGATCCGGTACCGGAAGTCGCGAAACGGTAGGCGGGCGTCGAGCCTCTCGCGATGCGCACCCCATTTGTCCGGCTCTTCCTCGACGCATGCGCCGGCCTCCCACCGCGTCATGCCGAGCGCGGATGTCGGGTCTACGCCGGCCGCCTTGAGGCGCACCGAAATCCGCGTGAACCGATGATCAGGCCCGCTTTCCCAGAGCCAATCGGACGCGACCTCCGCGTAATCGCGGAAACGTTGTTCGTTTTCGCGTAGACGTTCTTCCGCCTGTCGGGTGGCGGTGACGTCCATGATGGCGCCGATGATTTCCAAATGACCGGAGTTGTCGCGGATGGCGCGGCTGAGGACATGAACATGTTTGACTGCGCCACTCGGCATCAATAGGCGGTGCTCGTAGTCGAAATCATTGTCGCCGGTCGAGGCACGTTCGATCGTCTCTCGGACGGCGGCTGCATCCTGTGGATGAACGCGGGAAAATAGGCGCTCGATCGAGACCGGGACGTCCGGGTCGAATTCGAAGATGCGGTAGCTTTCGTCCGACCAATGAAGTTTTCCGGTTCCGGGAGTCCATCCGAAGCTGCCGACGCGGCTCAGTCGCTGCGCCTCCGCCAAGTAGGCTTCGCTCCGGCGTAATGCATCTTGCGCATGCTTCTGCTCCGTGACGTCCATCAACGCGCCAAGAACCTCATTCTCGCCCGCGTTATTTGTCGATGCATGGCCGAGGGCATGGACGTGCTTCACCGTGCCATCCGGCAACAACAGGCGGTGTTCGAAATCGAACTCCGGCTCGCCGCGCACCGCGCGCTCGATCTGGCCCTTCAACGGTTCGAGGTCGTCGGGATGGACGCGATCCAGAATTCGCTCGATCGTGAGCGTGGATGTCTCGTCGTATCCGTAGATGCGCGCAGTCTCTTTTGACCATGAAATCAGACCCGTCGCCGGAATGTAACTGAGGCTGCCGGTGTGGCTGAGCCGCTGAGCGTCTTCCAACTTCGCTTCGCTGCGCCGAAGAGCCTCCTCGGTCCGCTTGCGGTCTTCGATGTCAACGGTGACGCCGTACCATCGCGCGACTTTGCCGTGCTTATCGCGTAGCGGTTCGACACGGAACATGAACCATCGATACACGCCATCGTAACGGCGCAATCGCCCTTCGGCCTCTCGTCCTTTTCCCGACGCCAGCGTTGCGCGCCACATGTCGAGCAGGCGCTCGGTATCGTCCGGGTGAATCGCCGCCCGCCATCCCCATCCAATGACCTGATCGAAGGTAAGCCCCGTGTAATCGAGATAGCGCCGATTGACGAAATCCACGGCGCCGTCGGGCAAGGTGCTCCAGGCTTGAGCGGGTATTTCATCGAGAACACCGCGAAGCTGCTCGCGCGTCGCGGGACCGAGCGTGGTATGGCGACGAGTGAGTAGCCAAATTATGATAGCGCTGATCGCCAATGCAGCGACCAGAAAGCCCATGATTAAGGCGGCGCTCTGCAAGTCATTACGATGTTGCGGATTGAAGAAATAATCCAGACAGACGGCTCCGACGATGGTGAGCGCCGCCGACAAAATGAAATTGCGGGCGGCGAGCGACACAACCGCTATCAGGACCAGATAGACGAAAGCCGCGCTCGCGAGATTAAGATTGAATTGAATGCAAGCATACGTGACCGCGGCCAGGGCAATGGCCCCCGCCAGGTGGTGCGTCAGTGCGAGCCGTAACGGACGTGGTGATGAAGGCTTCACGCGCTATGCCCTTCGACCGCCGCGATCGTGCCAGACCTCCGTTGAGATACTCAATTTCTGCTGGAGAACACCTACCCGCTGTCGCTCTCTTGCTTCACTTCCGACCAGGCGCAACACCCCGCGTCTCGACCCGGGCCAGCCCAGACGTCGCCAACGGCACTTCGAGTATAGCATTCTACCTAAACTGTAACCAGAGTTCGCCGAATGCGCCGTAGTCGAAATGTTCCCTTGTCGAGAATTCCGCGTCAACTGGCGATGCTGCCAGCATAGCGCGCATGACGTCGCCGGCGGCCGCGCATTCGTAACGCTCAGTCAATAGACTGTTTGGCGTTTCCGTCTTTATCGCCAAGGCGCTCCACATGCACATGGCTGTCAAGGTGGCCGCCAAGCCCGTCGCGCGTGTGTCGGCGTTCTTTGCGCACCGAACTCACTACACGCCCTGCCTTCTCCCTGCCCATTGCTCGCCGAGAAGGCACCTCTCAAGACGGAAAGACCATCATGAACCCATTTTCACGTCGCGACATATTGGCCGTCGGCGCTGCCGGCGGACTTCTGACCGCAACATCTGCGATGGCGCAGACGAGTCCGCAGGTGCCGCAGCCTAACCGTTCTCCGGGTATCGGAGGAAATGATCCTGGCCCGCGCGATATCACGCGGGATCGGGAAAACCCCGACATGCTCAATCCACCGTCGACGGATAGTGGAACGCTGCCGAACCTCCGCTTTTCTTTTGCGGATGCACATACGCGGCAGACCGACGGCGGCTGGACACGGCAAGTGACGCAACGTGAGCTCGCTATCTCCACGACCATGGCGGGCGTCGAGATGCGCCTGAATGCGGGCAGTATCCGCGAGTTGCATTGGCACAAGCAGGCCGAATGGGCCTACATGCTTTATGGCACTGCACGCATCACCGCGATCAACCAGGACGGCAACAATTTTGTCGACGACGTTGGCGTCGGCGATTTGTGGTACTTCCCCGGTGGCATGCCGCATTCGATCCAAGGCTTGGGACCGGATGGCTGCGAATTCCTCCTGGTCTTCGACGACGGTTCCTTCGACGAAGACGACACGTTCCTGATCAGCGACTGGTTCAAGCATATTCCCGAGGAGGTACTGGGCAAGAACTTCGGTGCGCCCGCCAATAATTTTGCGCATCTGCCCGATCCGAGCCAGCGCTACATCTTCAAATCCGAGGTGCCCGGGCCGCTCGGTCCCGACAAGCTCATGGGCGCCAAGCCCGTGCCGCAAACCTTCAAGCATCGGCTCATGGCGCAAGACCCCATCCGCACTAAAGGCGGAACCGTGCGCATCGCCGATTCAAGCGTATTCCACGCGTCAAAGACGATTGCCGCCGCTCTGGTCGAAGTCGAGCCGGGCGGGATGCGCGAACTGCATTGGCATCCTAATGTAGATGAATGGCAATTTTACATCGAAGGGCAAGGGCGCATGGGCGTGTTCGGGGCTCAAGGAGCGGCTCGCACATTCGACTATCGGGCCGGTGATGTCGGCTATGTACCGTTCGCGATGGGCCATTACATCGAGAACACCGGCAACACGCCGTTGCGCTTCCTGGAAATGTTCAAAAGCAGCTACTTCGCGGACCTCTCGCTCAACCAGTGGATGGCGCTGACGCCGCCGCAACTGCTCCAGGCGCATTTCCCGCTCGACCAGACGGTGATGAAAAAGTTGCACGAGAACAAGTATCCGGTCGTGCCGGCTTGAACATCCTCGTGAAGCGGCGCGGCCGGTCGCACTTGCGACGGTGGCGCGCCGCGTCCAATCGATGCCGGAGGGCATCGAGCGCGAGATCGAGCAGCGGAACCGACCACGTCCTTCATCGGAATACTTGTCCCGCGGGGGAACACGATTGCAGCGGCTCGCGCGTGAGGCGTGGAAAATGCCGCGCTTTTTTTGAATCGTCCCAATCCGCCGCGGTATCCGAGAGCTTATCCGCACCTTTCGATGCGGGTACCCGTGAGGAGGAAGCCTTCTATCTGCTGAGCGGCGAAATGCTGATCGAAGTCGAAGGCGCGGCCCATCCGTTGCGTCTCGGTCCCGGCGCATTTCTCTCTTTGTCCCGCGCAACCGACGGCACGCCTATCGCAAATCGGCACTGTTGCGGCGCACCTGCTGGTGTTCGCGATACCGGGCACCGGCCTCGATCGCATGTTCGCTGCCTTCGGCGCCGCCAGCAACCGGACCGCACACATGCCGGCTACCGACACAATTGCTGCAATTCCCGAGCAGTATGACGTCGTGGTTCATCCGCCGGCTGGGTTAGGAACGAAAGGTGCCACGACGGCGCCCGCCGCCGCCACCTAATGTCTGGTAATGGGATGGTCCGGCCGTGCTCCTGCCCCGCCAGCAAACGAAGCTCGCAAGGGGCGCGAAAGACGAGGAGCACGCTATGTCTGAGAAGCTCAACACCGCAGTCGCCGTGATCGGCATCGATATCGGCAAGAACTCGTTCCACGTCGTGGGCCACGATGCGCGCGGCGCCATCGTGCTGCGGCAAAAGTGGTCGCGTAGCCAAGCGGAAGCGCGGCTCGCCAATATACCGCCTTGCCTGATCGGCATGGAAGCCTGCGTCGGCGCACATCACCTGAGCGCAAACTCGCATCGCTTGGTCACGATGCCAGGTTGATGCCGGCCAAATATGTCCGCCCCTATAGCAAGGGACAGAAGAACGACTTCAATG